>DASWHY010000228.1:0-2781 GCA_036397955.1 Thermoanaerobaculia bacterium
CCGCAGGGCCTCGCGATCTCCCTCGGGCGAAGCCTCGACCGCCAGCGGCGGACGGTGACGTCGAAGGCGCCGTTCAAGGTGGCGGGGAAGCGGCCCTGAGGCGAGGCAGGAGGGCTGAGTGCGCTCCGCCTCGGGCGCCGCAATGGGGCAGGCGGTAGCCCTCGGCTTCCACGTCCGGTCTGGTTTTGCGATCGCCGCCGTCGTTGGCGGAGCCGCTGACTCGCCGCAGGTTCATGCTCTCTCGCGGGTCGAACTCTCCGATCCCGGCAGCCCGGAAACCCGCCAGCCCTACCACGCCGGCTTCGGCGAGCTCGAGTCGGACGCGCGCAAGCTCCGCCGTCGTCTCGAGCGCGTGCGGGCCGCCGCCGCCGCGTCGGTGGCCCAGTTCTTCGCCGCCTGCGCGCCGTACGCGCCCGCCGGCGCCGGTCTGGTGGTGGGGAGCCTCGGCGATCCCGCCGCGATCGCCAATCCTCACATCCGCGCGCACGCCCTGGAGGGTCAGCTCTTCCGCTCCATCCTCCAGGAGCTCCTGCACGATCACGGCCTTCCGACCGCGCTCTTCCTGGAACGGTCCGTGTACCAGGAGGGCGCCGTGCTGCTCGACCGTCCGGAGGACCAGCTCCGGCGCCAGCTCAGCCGGCTGCCGCATCCGCGAGGCCCCTGGCGCGCGGCGGAGAAGCTCGCCACCCTGGCCGGCTGGCTCGTCCTGGCTCGGCGCTAGCCGGCGAGGCCGCGGCGCCTGCGGCGGGGGCGGCCGGGAAGGCCGCCGGAGGCCCGCAGGCCCTCGGATGGACGGCGCGGAAGGCGGCTTGGGCGCCATGCAAAACGGCTAGGAGCCCATGGAGAGCTCCTTGGAGCCCATGGAAAACGGCTTGGGCTGGATGGAAAGCTCCTTGGAGCCCATGGCGAGCTAACCGGCCCGGCGCAGCCGGCCCGCGTCGGCCGCCACCGGCCAGGGCAGCCCCATCGCGGCGAGGATGTCGCGCGCCGCTTGCTCGCCGGTTTCGCAGCCGCCTTCCATGAAGCCCTGCGCCACCCGCGAGCAGTGCTCGCCGGCGAAGCGGACGTTGCCGGCCGGCTCGCCTTCGGCGCCGCCGATCGTGGTCCACTGGCCGACCTTGTAGCTGGCGTAGCTGCCGCGGGTCCAGGGGTGGGTGGGCCAGTGGAAGCGTACCTCGGCCATGCCGCGGCGCGCGGCCGCGCTGCCCGGGAAGATCCGCTCCAGGTCCGCCGTCAGCCGCGCCGCCTGCTCCGCGGTCGAGCCGCGGCCCAGCTCGACGCCGTGGGCGCCGCCGGTGAAGTTGGTGAGGATGCCGGCCTCGCCCGGCTGCTGGCGGCTGGTCTCCCAGGTGGTCTGGAAGGGGAGGTCGGCGACGACGCTGCCGTTGCCGCGGTGGCGCGTCCGCCAGACGCGTTCGGAGAAACCCACCATCAGCTTGGCGTTGGTGCCGTAGCCGAGCTCCTGGATCGCCCGCGTCTTGACCGGCGGCAGCTCGAGGTCGAGCCGCACGTCGCGCAGCAGCGTGAAGGGGAGCGCCAGGACCAGGTGCTCGGCGGCGATCTCGCGGCTCATGCCGCCGCGCCGCACGGTGCAGCGCAGCGTGCCGTCGGCCGCCCGCGCCACCGCCTCCAGCCGCGTGTCCAGCTCGATGGCGTCGCGCAGCCGCTCGGCGAGGGCGGCAGGGATGAGGTCGTTGCCGCCGTGGACGTGGAAGCGCTCGTCGCTGTCGCCGAAGATGCGGAAGGGCGTGGGGTCGGGGTCGATCATCAGCAGGAAGTTGAGCGCCGACTGCTCGCCCGGCTCGAGCCCGTACTCGGTGGTGTAGGCGACGTCGAGGAGGCGCCGGAACCAGCCCGAGACGCCCGCGCCGTCCAGCCACTGGCTGATCGACATCCGGTCGAGCGCCTCGGCGCCGCCCGGCGTCGCGTAGGTGACGTCGTCGGCCGCGATCGCCGCCACCGCCGACTCGATCGGCCGCACCAGCGGCAGGAAGGCCTCGACGACCTCGCGCTCGCTGCGGCGCTCGCCGGCGAAGAACCAGATCTCTTCGACGGCTGGGTCCTCCTGCGCCAGGTCGTCGAGGACGATCTCCAGCTCCTCGGCGAGGGCGCGGATGCGCTCGTGGCCGGTGTCGATCAGCTCGCCGCCCAGCTCCACTACCTGGCCGTCGGCGAAGCGGCCGCGCTGGCTGAGCATGCGGCCGCCGGTGCGTCCCTGCGCCTCGAGGATGCGCACCGCCACTCCGGCCTGGCGCAGCCGATGGCCGGCGGTCAAGCCGGCGATGCCGGCGCCGACGATCACGACCGGCAGCCCGCCGGCACCGCGGCGGGTGCGCGCGCCGGGACGCGGCGCGCCCGTGCCGGCGCAGCCGGCGGTCACCAGGCCGGGGAGCCCGGCGGCGAGCCCGGCGCCGAGCGCCAGCGAGCCGCCGAGCAGCTCGCGGCGGCTGAGGCGGGCCTCGCGCTGCGCCAGCCGCCGGGCCAGCCGGCGGGCCGCGTCCTCCTCGACCAGCTCGGCCGCCGGGCGGCCGGTCGCGGCGGCGGCGCGGGCGAGGCGCAGCGAGCGCTCGACCAGCGCGAACAGCGGGGTGCGGGGCATGAGCGCGCGGAGTCTACGTCAGGTCGGCGTCAGGTCGGCTGCTAGAATCCGCCGTCTTCCCGCGCCGGGGGCGCGCGCCATGTCCGTCTACTACCTCACCACCCCGATCTACTACGTCAACGACCTGCCCCACATCGGCCACATCTACACGACGCTGGTGGCCGATACCCTGGCGCGCTACC
>DASWHY010000229.1:0-1921 GCA_036397955.1 Thermoanaerobaculia bacterium
CCTCGACATCGACGGCCTGGTCGCGCTCATCCCCGAGCGCGAGCACAAGTTCCCCGGCTCCTACCTGCGCCGGGCCCTGGCCGGGCTCGACACCGCGCTGTGGGACCTGCGCGGCAAGCTCGAGGGCAAGAGCGTCTGCGCACTCCTCGGCGGGCGACCGCGGCCGTTCCCGGTCTATGCCTCCAGCATGCGCCGCGACATCACGCCCGAGGACGAGGCCGCGCGCCTGGCGCGCCTCCAGGACGAATTGGGCTACCGTGCCTTCAAGATCCGCGTCGGCCGCGAATGCGGCCACGACGAGGACGAATGGCCGGGCCGCAGCGAGGCGGTGGTGGCGAAGGTGCGGAAGGCCGTCGGCGACGAGGCGGCGCTGCTGGTCGACGCCAACTCGTGCTACACGCCGGCAAAGGCGATCGAGGTGGGCCGCATGCTCGAGGACCACGGCGTCTGCCACTTCGAGGAGCCCTGTCCCTACTGGGAGATCGCGTGGACCAAGGAGGTGACCGATGCCCTCGATCTCGACGTCGCCGGCGGCGAGCAGGACTGCGACCTCTCGACCTGGCGGCGGATCATCGAGCTCCGCGCCGTCGACATCGTCCAGCCCGACGTCTGCTACGTCGGCGGCCTCGCCCGGGCACTCAAGGTGGCGCAGATGGCCGAGGCGGCCGGCCTGCCTTGCGTCCCCCACTCGGCCAACCTGACGCTCGTCACGGTCTTCTCGCTGCACATGATGGGGGCGATCGCCAACGCCGGCCCCTACGTCGAGTTCTCGATCGAGCCGACGGCGGACTACTACCCCTGGCAGGCCGGCCTCTTCGCCCCCGAGCTGACGGCTCGCGACGGCACGGTCGAGATTCCCGACGGGCCGGGCTGGGGCGTCGAGATCAACGCGGACTGGCTAGCCGCCGCCGAATACCGGGTGAGCGCGCTCGATTAGCGCCTCACGCCGCCTTGGCGGCGGCGATCTCCGCCAGCAGCTCGTCGGTGGTGCACTGGCGGCAGTAGCCCTTGATGGCGCGGAGCGTGTTGTCGTGGCGCTCCTGGCTGTAGGTGGCGCAGGCGTCGGGCACCAGGGTGACCAGATAGCCGAGATCGCAGGCGTCGCGCACCGCCGATTCGACGCACTGGTCGGTCACCACCCCGCAGATCACCAGCTGGCGGATCTCGAGACAGCGCAGGAGGTAGTCGATGTGGGTCGAGACGAACACGCTGGACGAGCCCTTGGGCAGCCAGATCTCGTTGTCGTCGGGCGCGATCTCGTCGATCACCCTGCCGTCCCACGAGCCCTTGGGGACGTTGAAGCCGGTGATCTTGTAGTCGAGGCTGCGCTCCCGGCCGTCGCGGGTGAGGCTTTCGACGGTGGTGTAGAGCAGCTCCATGCCGGCCGCGCGGAAGGCCCGCTGCAGGCGCTGCATGTTGGGGACGGCGAGGCGCTTCAGTCGGTCGAAGTAGTAGCCGTACTTGGCCTCCAGCTCGGCGGCCGGGATGCCCTTGAACTCGCCGCCGTCGGGCCGTGCGCAGAAGTTCTGCACGTCGATGAACAGCAGCGCCGAATGGCGCGGATCCAGCGCGATTTCGCGGCTCAAGCTTTGCTCTTCCGGCATGGTCCCCGTCCTCTTTCGTGGTTTTGCGCCAGTCTAGCGGTTCCTAGTCCGGGCTGCACCGGTTTCATTCGGGCCCCGGCTCCCCCAGGTCCGAGGCGACGTAGGCGGCCGAGATGCCGCCGTCGAGCAGCTGGGCGGTGCCGGTGATGAAGGCCGAGTCGTCGGACGAGAAGAAAGCGACGGCCGCGGCCACCTCCTCGACCTCGCCGAGCCGGCCGAGCGGGATGAAGGGGCGGCGCTTCGCCCAGGCCTCGGGCTGCCGGATCAGGCTCAGGCCCATCTCGGTGGCGATCAGGCTGGGCGAGACGGCGTTGAAG
>DASWHY010000230.1:0-7446 GCA_036397955.1 Thermoanaerobaculia bacterium
GCGAAGGCGACGATCGCGGCGAGGTCCACCGGCCGGACGCGGAACGGCACCGAGCGGATGAAGTAGATCGCCGCCACCTCGGCGTCGAAGCGGATCAGCTCGAAGCGGGTGAGCACCCAGGAGGCGCCGGCGCCGGCGGCCACGCCGAGGAGGGTCCCCACCGCCCCGAGCACGCCGCCGTAGGCCAGGAAGACGCCGCGCAGGCTGGCCGGCGGCAGGCCGAGCGCCGCGAGGACGCCGAGGTCGCGCATCCGCTCGCGCACCAGCACCACCAGCGTCGAGGCGACGTTGAAGGTCGAGACCAGGACGATCAGCCCGAGCACTAGAAACAGCGCGATCTGCTGCAGCTTCAACGCGGCGAACAGCTCGCGGTTGAACTGCTGCCAGTCGGAGACCAGGAAGCCGCTGCCGAGGAGGCGCCCGGCGGTCTCGCCGATGCGCGGCGCCTCCTGCGGGTCTTCGACGGTGAACTCGAGCAGATCGCTCGCCCCCTCCGCACCCATCAGCCGTTCGACGAGCGGCCGCTCGAGCACGACCCAGGAGCGGTCGAACTCGGCGAAGCCGGTCGAGAAGGTGCCGGTGACGCGCAGGCTCTGGTAGCGGAAGCGCGGCCGCCCCTCCTCGAAGCCGAGGGCGACGAGGCGGAGGACGGCGCCGGGCCCGACGCCGAGCTTCTTCGCCAGGTCGGCGCCCAGGACCGCGCCGGGGATGCCGTCGGCGCCCGGGCGGAGCTGCTCGGGGCGGGCGGCGAGCTGGCCGCCGCCGGGATCGACGCCGCGCAGCACCACCTCGACACCGTCGGGCGCGGCGCCGCCCGCGAGCGACCCCTGGCCGTAGGCCACGCGCCCGACCTTCTGCACCCCCGGGATCGCCTCCAGCGCTTCCAGCCGCCGCGGCGGGACCGCCCCCGCCTGCGCCAGCAGCGGGTAGGCGACGACCGCGGCGTTGCCGCCGATCAGCTTCCCCTGGAGGTCCTCGCGGTAGCCGGTCATGAGCGCCATGGCGATGACCATGGCGGTGACGCCGAGGGCGGTGGCGAGGAGGGCGGCGCGGGCCGTGCCGTCGAGGAGGCGGCTGCGCGGCCCGCGCAGGAACCGCCAGGCGATCGTCCAGGCGAGCGGGGCGCGGGAAGGGCGGGCGCCGGCGCGGCTCACCGGCGGTCCGGCAGGAGGTCCAGGAAGCGGTCGAAGACGCCGGCCGCGTCGTGCGGGCCGGGCGCCGCCTCGGGGTGGTACTGCACCGAGACGATCGGCCGCCCCTCGGCGGCGAAGCCTTCGACGGTGCCGTCGTTCAGGTTCACCTCGGTCACCCGGCAGCCGGCGGGGAGGGAGTCGGGGCGGACGGCGAAGCCGTGGTTCTGGCTGGTGATCGCCACCCGGCCGCTCGGCAGCTGGTGCACCGGCTGGTTGCCGCCGTGGTGGCCGAACTTGAGCTTGTAGGTCGAGCCGCCGAGCGCGAGGCCGAGGAGCTGGTGGCCGAGGCAGATGCCGAGAATGGGGACCTCGCGCGCCACCAGCTCCTCCGCCGCGGCGATCGCGGTGGTCAGCGGCTCGGGGTCGCCGGGACCGTTCGAGAGCACCACGCCGTCCACCTCCAGCTCCAAGCAGCGCGCGGCCGGCGTGCGCGCCGGCAGGACGTGGAGGCGGGCGCCGCGCGCGGCGAGCGAGCGCAGGATGTTCTGCTTGACGCCGAAGTCGTAGACCGCCAGCCGCCAGCGTTCCTCCCCCGCGGGCGCCAGCTCCCACTCCGCCGCGCAGGTCACCTCGTCCACCAGTGCCCGGCCGGTCATCGGCGGGAAGTCGGCGAGCTCGGCCTGGAGGGCGGCGGCGTCCGAGCGCTCGGTCGTCAGGACGCCGCGCAGCGCGCCGCGGTCGCGCAGGCGGCGCACGACGGCGCGGGTGTCGAGCCCTTCGACCGCCGGCACGTCGAAGCGGCGGAGGTAGGCGGGAAGCCCCTCGTCGGGGCCGTGCTCGGAGCGGTCGGCGGGCTCGCGGGTGAACTGCCGCGCCACGAACCCCTCGACCCACGGCCGCGCCGACTCGGCGGCGGCCGCGGCGGTGCCGTAGTTGCCGATGTGCGGCTGGGTCATGACGACGATCTGGCCGCGGTAGGAGGGGTCGGTGAGCACCTCCTGGTAGCCGGTCATCGAGGTGTTGAAGACCACCTCGCCGAAGCGGGTGCCGGCGGAGACCGCCTCCCCCTCGAAGACGCTGCCGTCCTCGAGGACGAGCAGGCCGGGGGAGAAACCGAAGTGCATTGCCTAGCGGGCCGCGAGCGCCTGGACGCGCCGGTTGACCACCGGCGCCAGCGCCCGCACCTGCTCCATCAGCTCCTCGAGCTGCTCGGGGAGGATCGCCTGGTTGCCGTCCGAGAGCGCCTCGGCGGGCCGGTCGTGGACCTCGACGATCAGGCCGTCCGCCCCCACCGCCACCGCGGCGCGCGAGAGCGGCAATACCTTCTGCGCCGCGCCGGCGGCGTGGCTGGGGTCGGCGATGATCGGCAGGTGGCTGATCCGCTTCACCGCGCAGATCGCTGCCACGTCGAGCGTGTTGCGGCTGTGGTCGGCGAAGGTGCGGATGCCGCGCTCGCAGAGGATGACGTCGGGGTTGCCCTGGTCGAGGATGTACTCGGCGGCGAGGAGCAGCTCGGTCACCGTCGCCGTCATGCCGCGCTTCAGCAGCACCGGGCGGCCGCAGCGGCCGGCGTGCTTGAGGAGCGTGTAGTTCTGCATGTTGCGGGCGCCGATCTGGACGATGTCGGCGTGCTCGGCGACGGCGGGCAGGACGTCGATGTCGGTCGCCTCGCTGACCACCGGCAGGCCGGTCTCCTCGCGCACGCGGGCGAGGATGCGCAGCCCCTCGGTGCCCAGGCCCTGGAAGGCGTAAGGGCTGGTGCGCGGCTTGAAGGCGCCGCCGCGCAGGACGTGCGCGCCGGCCGCCTTGACGCGGCGGGCGATGCGCAGCGTCTGCTCGTGGCTCTCGACCGAGCAGGGGCCGGCCATGACCACCAGCTCGGGGCCGCCGATCGCGGCGCCGCCGACCTGGATCACCGTGTCGTCCGGACGGAACTCCCGCGACACCAGCTTGTAGGGGTGGCTGACCTGGATGACTTCGAGGACGCCGGGGAAGGCGTCGAAGACGCCGCGGTCGAGCGCCCCGACGTTGCCGGTGATGCCCACCGCCGTCCGCTGGGCGCCGGCGATCGGGTGCGCCTTGAGACCCCGGCGCTCGACCTGCCGCACGACCGCGTCGATCTCGGCGGCCGTCGCGTCCATCTTCATCACGATCAGCATGGACAGCCTCTTGACAACGAAGGCCCCTACGCGGGGCCTGTCGGACGGGTATCATAGCCGAACTGCCGGCCTCGCCGAGGAGCTTCCCATGCCGCACCGCCGCGCCACCGTCCTCGCCGCCGCCCTGCTGCTCGCCTTCGCGGCGACCGCCGCCCAGGCCGCCTACACCATCTACCTCAAGGACGGCTCGCGCCTGGTGGCGCAGAAGAAGTACGTGGTGGTCGGAGAACGGGCGATCTTCACCGCCGAGAACGGCACCCGGAGCTTCGTCGCGGCGGCGGAGATCGACGTCGCGCGGACGGACGAGGCCAACCGGCAGGGCTACGGCAACGCGGAAGTGCTGCGCGAGGTGCCCACGCCCGCGGCCCCGCCGCCCAAGCCGCGGACCTCGCTGACCGACCTGGCGAAGCGGACGGCGCCGGCCCCCCCGGGCACCCCCACCGCCCGGCGCGAGGCGCAGCGGCCGGAGGTCGCGGCGCCCAAGACCGGCTCCGGCGCGGTCGATTTCATGGCCCGCGAGCGGCGGCCGTACCCGAACCTGGAGGTCGCGTCCGAGCTGCTGCAGCTCTACCGCGGCCAGGGCGTCGAGGAGGTGCAGCTCTTCGCCGGCACCCGCGCCGACCGCGCGCTCGTCGAGATCACCACCGCCTCCGAGGCCTCGGTGCTGCAGGCCCTGACCGCCAGCGCCGACGCCCTCCTCCAGCTCCGCCGGCGCTACCCCGGTAAGACGGGCGCCCTGGAGCTCCTGATGGCCACCCCCGCCCGCGAGCGGGCCGGGCAGTTCGTGCTGACCCCGGAGCTGGCCGCGGAGCTGGCGTCGAAGAAGGTCGAGGTCACCGCCTTCTTCGTGCGCAACGTGCAGTTCTGAGCGGGCGCGACGAAGACCTCTGCGCGTCCTCTCAAGAGGTCGCCGGGAGGCCTCCGGACGTCTCCGCAGGGCCCGGAGATGCGGTATCAGGCCCTGAGGATGTCGTATCAGCCGCTGAGGATGTCGTATCAGCCGCTAAGGATGTCGTATCAAGGGCTGAGGATTGATCCGGAACGCCTGAGGATGTCGTATCAACCGCTGAGGATATATCCGGAAGCTCTGAGGATGTCGTATCAGCCGCTGAGGATGTCGTATCGACCGCTGAGGATATCTCCGGAACGCTTGCTCCCTTATCCTCAGCCCTTCCTACCGGATCTCCCGCCTCTCCGGGAAACCGCCGGAGCCCCGCTCCACCAACCGACCAACGATAGGAGGTAACCGCCGGGCTCGGAGTGCCTTCCCTACCCTCACGGCCTGCTGACAATGTCGGTGTTCTGGCTGACGGCGATCTCCCAGCGGCCGTCGCGCTGGACGAGGACGTTGGTGAGGAAGCCGGTACGTGGGGCGCCGGGTTGGCCGTCGCGGGCGGTGTGGCCGACGAGGGTCCACCGCGAGCGCGCCACGGCGACGTCGGGATCGAGGAACCGCACGTCGGTCTGCTCGATCGTCAGCCGGCTCTCCTTGAAGATCGTGGCGTGCGTGGCGGCGTGGGCCTCGCGGATCGCCGGGCGGCCGACCCAACGAATGCCGACGACGTTGACGAAGTCGGCGTCCTCGGCGAAAAGCCGGGCGAAGGCGTCCATGTCGTGGCGGTTCCAGGCGTCGGCGAAGCGCTCGACGACGCTGCGCACGGCCTGCTCCTCGTTGCCGTTCGCCCGCGCGGCTCCGCCGGCTGCGCCGATTAGGACCGCCAGAACCGCGATGCTCGCCCGACGTTTCCTGTCCATCTCTTCTCCTCTCAGTTCACTCCCGCCTCATATTGCCACGCCGTCTTTCCCACCGTCCCCTCGGCGAAGCGGACGTCCACGTACTCCGCGAACTCGATCGGGCGGTCGAGGGTGCCGGCTTCGAGCATCAGGTCGCGGACGAGGTCGAAGTCCGCCTTCCGGGGCGAGAGGCGGGTGTAGATCACGCGCTCGAGGTCTTTCGTCAGCGCCCAGCGCAGCAGCGCCGGCGGCTGGTGGAAGTAGTAGCGGCCGACGAAGTCGGCGGCGTGCTCGCGGTGCGGGCGGCCGGCGTCGAGCCAGAGGCCGGAGCGGGCGATGCCGTCGACCAGGGTCTGCACGGCGGCGGGGCGGTTGTCGATCGCGTCCTGCCGCACCACCAGGACGCAGGACATGTAGTCCGGCCAGTAGCGGCGCGCCGGGAAGAGGATGCGCCCGAAGCCCATCATCTCGCTCTGCGACGGGAAGGGCTCGCCCATCGAGAAGGCGTCGATCGCCCCCGCCGACAGCGCCCCGGCCACGTCCGGCGGCGCCATCTCGAGGAAGCGGACGGCGGCGGCCGGCGCGCCCTCGCGCTGGAGCGCCCGGCGCACGATGAGGTATTCGTCGGAGAAGCGGCTGGGGATCGCCACGGTGCGCCCGGCGAGGTCGCGCACCGCGCGCACCGGGCCGTCCTTCTGCACCACCACGGCGCTGCCGTAGCGGTGGCCCAGGTAGACGATCTTGATCGGCACGCCCTGCGCCCGCAGGGCCATCGCCATCGGTGCGACCATGAAGCCCGCCTGCATCCGGTTCCCGATCAGCGCCTCCTTGATCTCCGGGAACCCTTGGAACTTCCTGGGGATGAAGCTGTTCTCCCCCAGGGAGTGACGGGCGATGTAGTCCGTCACCGGGCAGGTGAGGTGTCAGGTGACGGGGATGTAGGCGACGTAGAACTTGCGCTTGTCGAGCGGCTGGCGGTCGTTGAGCGCCACCGACCAGTCGACGTTGAGGGCGAGGTGCGCGCCGGTCACCAGCGCGGCCCAGCCGGCCACCGCCGCGAAGATCCTCTTGCCGGTCGCCATCGCTCAGTCGCTCCGGAAGCCCCAGCGCACCGCCGGCAGCCGCTCGACGCGGCGGGCCAAGAGGTCGAGGGTCAGGCCGATCGCGCCGATCACCACCATCGCCGCCACCACCAGGTCGTAGCGCTTGCCGGCGTTGCGGGCGTCGATCACAAGGTACCCGAGCCCCGACTCGATGCCGCTCATCTCCGCCGCCACCACCACCAGCCAGGCGACCCCGAGGGCGATGCGCAGCCCGACGAGCACCTGCGGCAGGGCGGCGGGGAAGACGACGCGGGCCAGCACCGCCGGCGGCGAGAGGCCGAAGTTGCGGCCGGCCTGGAGCACCATCGGCGGCAGGCTGCGGACGCCGTTCATCGTCGCCACGGCGATCGGGAAGAGGGCGGCCAGGAAGATCAGGAAGACCGCCGCGCCGTCGCCGACCTTGAAGAGGACGATCGCCACCGGGATCCAGGCGATCGGGCTGATCGGCCGCAGCACCTGGACGACCGGGTTGAGCGCCCGCGCCGCCCCGGCGCTCCACCCCATGAGCATGCCGAGGGGAACGCCGGCGAGGAGGGCCAAGAGATATCCCGAGCCGACGCGCGCGAGCGACCGGGCGACCGCCGGCGCCAGGACGCCGTTGCGCGCCAGCTCGGCGAGCGCCGCGACGACGTCGCCCGGCGCCGGGAAGACGGTGGCGCCGCTCCAGCGCACGGCGAGGTGCCAGAGGGCGACGAGCGTCGCCGCCGTCCCGAGCGGCAGGAGGAGCGCCGCCGGCCGCCTCATACCTTGTGCGCCATGCCGATCGCCTCGAAGATGCTGTCGCGCACCTCGAGGTAGCGGCGCGCCGAGAGGTCGCGCGGGTGCGGGATGCCGACCTCGACGACGCGGCGGATCGTCGCCGGGCGCTGCGACATGACGACGACGCGGTCGGCGAGCTGCACCGACTCCTCGACGTCGTGGGTGACGAAGAGGATTGTCTTGCGCTCCGCCTCCCATATGCGCAGCAGCTCGCGGCGCAGGGTCAGGCGGGTGATCGAGTCGAGGGCGCCGAACGGCTCGTCGAGGTAGAGCACGTCGGGGTCGACCGCCAGCGCCCGCGCCACCTCGACGCGCTGCTTCATGCCGCCGGAGAGCTCGTGCGGGTAGGCGCCCTCGAACCCCTGGAGGCCGACCAGCTCGACGTAGTGGCGGACGCGCTCGGCGCGCTCGGCGGCGGGCAGGCGCCCGAGGCCGAAGCCGATGTTGCCTTCGGCGGTGAGCCAGGGGAAGACGCCGCGCTCCTGGAAGACGAAGATGCGCCGCGGGTCGGGCCCGGCCACCTCCTCGCCGTCGATGGCGATCGACCCCGCCGTCGGG
>DASWHY010000231.1:0-1771 GCA_036397955.1 Thermoanaerobaculia bacterium
GCGCCGCCGCCTGCCGCGCCCGGCGCCGCGCCCGGCACCGGACTGAGCGGCGCCGGCGCTACGCTCAGGCGCCGGGTGATCGTCCAGCGCTCGCCGCGCCGGTTCACCGCCGCGACGACGAGCGTCACCTCGTCACCCGCTCCCTCGGGGAGAAGCGCCATCACCTCGAATCCCGCGACCGGGGCGTCGGCCAGCGCCAGCCGATCGGCGACATCGGGCCGCGGCGCCCCGAGCCGCGCGCGGCCCAGCGGCAGGCCGTTGGCGGAGATCTCGACGCGTGCGACCTCCGCGGTGCGGCTGCAGAGCCAGCCCCGCACGAGGAGCACGCCCCCCTCCATCACGCAACAGACGTCGAGGCCGCCGAGCCAACCCTCCTCCGGCGCCAGCGGCCGCAGCGGCAAGGTCGCGTCGACCAGGGGCGGCGTCAGCTCCCCCGCCGTGCCGACGCCGACCACCCGCAGGCGCGCGCGGTCGCCCGCGATCCCCTCGAGGTCCACCTCCAGCGCCCACGGCGGCGGCTCGCCGGCCACGCGCCGCGTAGCGACCACGTCGCCGTCGACGCTCGCCCGCACCTCGCGCACCGGCTGCGCGGACCACAGGCGCAGCCCGAGCAGGCCGCGCGGCACGGCGCCGTCCACGGGGGGCTCGAGGCGGACCCCGGACGTGCCCTCGACGCGCAGCACGCGCCGGGTCGCCAAGGGGTGCTCGCTGCCGTCCGCCAGCCGCGCCACCAGCGCGACTTCGCCGCCACCCTCCGCCGGCAGCGCCACGCGCCCGCGCCAGCCGGAGGTGGCGGCCCCGGGGAGCGCGACGACGAGGGCGACGTCGGGGCGGACCTCGCCGGTGGTCAAGCGGCACCTCGTCTCGCCGTCCACCCGGACCTCCACCGACGCGACGGCGGAGCCGGTGCCCAGCGCCCAGCCCGCGACCTCGACCTCCCCCCCGACACACAGGTCGTCATCGCGCGGCAGATCGACTCCGAAGAGCACCGGCGGCTGGCCGCCGGCGAGAGGGGGCGTCACCGCTGCCCTACCGTGAGCGGTCGATGTCCACTTCGATCGCGCGCCAGCGGCCCTGGTTGAAGCGCAGCACGCTCAGGGCGCAGCGCGTGGCGTGGCCGAAGAGGATCGCCAGCCAGATGTCGAGCGGGTCGAGCCTTCCCGTCTGCTGGATCACGAAGCAGATGCCGAGCGGGACGACGACCTGCGAGACGATCGAGATGTAGAGCGGGCTTTTGGTGTCGCCGGTTCCTTGCAGTCCGCCGGTGTAGGTGAGGGCGACGGCGATGAGCAGGCCGGAGACGCTGAGGATGCGCAGGAGCTGCACGCCGATGCCGACGACGACGGGCTCGTTCATCCCGAAGATCGCCAGCAGGTGCTCGGGGAAGAAGAGGAAGAACACGCCGACGAAGGCGGCGCCGGTCAGGCCGAACTGCGCCGCGATGTGAACGGCTTGGGTTGCCCGGTCCGGCTTGCCGGCGCCGAGGTTCTGGCCGGCGACCGCGGCCGCGGCGCCCATCAGCCCCACCGACGTCCAGGTGATGAGCGAGAAGAGCTGGGTGTAGGAGACGGCGAAGGCCGCCTGCGCCGCCGCGCTCTGCGCCAGCGAGCCGATGAAGGCGAGCATCAGAACGCCGCCGACGTTCATGGCGATGCCCTGGATGCCGGTCGGCAGCCCGAAGCGGAAGAGCGCCTTGATGATCGCCCAGTCCGGGCGGAGGCCGCGGCCGCGCGGGAAGGCCACGACCCAGCCGCCTGTCCAGAGCTTCACC
>DASWHY010000232.1:0-4777 GCA_036397955.1 Thermoanaerobaculia bacterium
ACTCGACACGCGGTCCTGGCTCCGAGTGATCTCTGGCATCACGCTCGCTCTGGATCCATTGTCATCGACTTGCTCTCGCCCTGGGGCCCCAATACGGCTGGCAGCTGGCCACGAACCACCGCGTGCGTGCGCGACCGATACCGGACTGCCGCAAGAACCATCTCTTGCCTGGCATGGCAACCTCCCCCTCCCTGCAAGGCGCATAATTCCTTGACGAAATCAAGGTACTTCCCCCAGCAGAAATCGTGGTCGTCACGTTTTACAAGTCTGGAAATGTGCCGAATGGTACGGCGCGGATCGCTTGTTGTCACTGTCAGAAACTGACAGTACTAGCGCTACGACACTAAACATGTCCACCGCCTCAACATTCGGTCTCTTCGGACGGGCAACGCGCCCCCCAGGGCATGCAGCACCAGTCGGGTCGGTCGCGGTACGGCTCGGGCGGGACCGTCGCGGCGCCGGGGCCACCAGCGTAGAGGGTGAAGTCGTTCGTAAACAGTGCAGTGCGGAGGTGCTCGATCTCGTAGCCCGTCGTCTGGCGCCGCTTCCACGCCTCACGAATGCGCCGCCGCTCGGCCTCGGTCAGCTTCCACGACAATGGCCCAATCCCGCCGAGTGGAAGATCTACGACGCCAACTACCACCCCGCGCGCCTCCCACCGCGCCTCGAACAGCCGCAGCTCGAGCTCGTTGCGCTCTGCCTGCGAGGCGCCGCGCACGTTGGCGAGCGTCTGCAGCGGTGAGGCGGCGGCGGTGAGCCAGGCGTTGCCCTCCTCGACCTCGTCGAGCTCGCGCGCCGTGGGGTCAAAGGAGCGGAGGCGGAGGAGGATGATCGGGGGCGCGGCGCAAGGGCCGGACGCACCGCAGCGCCGAACGAGGGCGCGGTCGAGGAGCTCCAACGCCGCCACGATGCCCGAGTTGTCTGCATAGCCGCCGTCCACGAAGTGCGCGGCCGACTCTATCGGCGGTGAATCCCGAGAGAACTTCGGCGGCGCGGCGCGGGCGGCGAGGCCGACGAAAGGGAAGGTCGAGGCGAGGCGGGCGGCGGTGGGGATGGCGAGGTCCCAGCCGGGGAAGGTGCCGAAGAAGCTGGCCGAGCGCCGCGAGTCGTCCGCCGGCGCGTCGGTCGACAGCGTCGAGAGCACGAAGCGGTCGCCTGTCTCGACCGACGTCGCGTTGAGCACGAAGAGCGGCTTCCTGCCGGCGAGAGCATCAGCCCGCCAGGCGGCGAGGGTCGGCGGGGCGGCGGGGGTCGCGAGGCGGCGGCGCCAGCTCTCCTCGAGCGCCCAGCTGCGGTCGATCGACGGGAAGAGCGTCGCGAACGGGAACGAGAGGATCGTGCGCAGGAGGTCGGGATAGGCGAGCCCCCAGCCCACCGCGTCGAGGCTCGAGGCCGAGGCCGCGTCGCGGATCGCGGTGACTCGATTCGCATCGAGCCGGCCCATCGTGGCGAGCGGCGCCGCGGGCAGCCGATCGAGAAAGAACATCGCGCCCACCGCGCCGCCCGAGACCCCCGAGATCAGCTTGAGCGAAGCGAGGAGCTCCGCGCCCCCCTCCCCCGACGCCAGGCCCGTGAGCACCGCCGCCGTCCACGCCGAAGCCGTGATCCCGCCCCCCGCCGCGGCCACCGCGACGACCGGGCGCGGCGGCGAGCCGTCCGCGGCAGGTGCGAACCAGGAGTCGATCACGGCCAGATCGGAGTCGGCCGCCGCCGGCAGCTCCGCCGCGGAATCCCGCAGCGCGAAGAAGTGATCCGCGCCGGCGAGCGCGTAGAGGACGAGCGAGACGAACAGGAGGGCGACCATCGCCGGGGCGCGGAAGCGGTCGAGCAGGAACGAGAGCCCGGGGAGGATCCACGTCGCCATCAGCAGCACGAGGAGCAGCGCCGCCAGCGCCGGCAGCGAGAGGAGGGCGCGCTCCCTCCCCGGCACGTTCCACACCCCGAGCGCGACGTAGACGAGCGCGGTCGCGGCGAACAGTCCGAGCGCCGCCAGATGCCCCGAGTGGAGGAAGCGGCGCCCCTCCGGATCCACCCAGACGTAGCCGGGGCCGAACGGCGCGCGCGAGAGCCGGCGCGCCAGCGCGTCGCGCACCAGCAGCGCGGGGCCCGGCGTGCGCCGGCGCGCCCAGCGCGCCAGGCGCCGGGCGAGCGGCGAGCCCTCGAGCAGCCCGTGCTTCGCCGCCGCCGGCGTCAGCCACGCCGTCACCACCGCGGCGACGCCGAGCGCGAGCTGCGCCAGCGCGAAGGCGAGCGCGAGCGCCGCGACTCGCCAGCCGAACGAGACCTCCTCCGAAGCGCGGAAGACCGCCGCGAGCGTCGGCGCGGCGAGAGCCAGGCCGAGCCACGGAAGGAGCGCCGGCAGCCGGCGCTTGAGCGCGCGCGACGTCCCCCAGGCGCGGCGGAAGGCGCCGCGGAACTCGCGGTAGCCGAGCCGGATCGCGTCCTCCGGCGAGCCAGGGTCGGGCTCGTCGGGCGACTCCCCCTCTCGCGGCGTCCGAGCGGTCCCCGGCCAGAGCCGGAGCGGCCCCGTGCGCGTCGACATCCAGGTGACGACCACCAGCACCTGGCCGAGGAGGATCGCCAGCATGCCGACGGCGAGCTGCTCGCGGAAGGTGAGGACGAAGAGGTTTGCCGCCATCGACGCGAGCGGCCCCTCGGCGAGCGCGGGGAAGAAGAGGAAGAGCGCCGCGAGCGCGAGGTGGAAGCGGTGGAAGAGGAGCCAGAGGAGCGCGGCGCGCAGGCGGCGCCGCCCGCGCGATTCTCTGTTCTTCTCTTTCTTCAACTGCGTAAGGCTTACATTCGACTGCGAAAGGCTTTCATTGACGGAGGAGCTGGCTCGGCTGGTGGCGCCCGGAGGCGCCGACCTCGTTGCTCTCCCCTCCCCGCCCGCTTCGCTCATGCCGTGCCGGGGGAGAGCGTGGAGGATGAAGCGGCCACGAGCTCGCCGCGCGGCGCGAGGCGCCAGAGGACGACGAGCGTCGCGGCGAGGAGGAGCTCGCCGGCGACGCCGTGCGCGACGTCGAAGGCGGCCGGCCAGCGCGCGCCGACGGCGAAGACCGCCGCGAGGCGAGAGATGTTCGCGGCCGCGAGGATCGCGAGCCCCGCCGCCGCGGCGCGCGCGCCGCGCCGCCAGCCGGGGGCGAGGCCGGCGACGGCGGCGAGCCAGAGCGCCGCGTGCGGCCACGCCGTGCAGGCGGTCGTGACCTCGATCGCGAAGCCGCTCGCGTGGCGAAGCACGACGCCATCGCGAGTCGCCTCGACGCCGGCGAGCGCGAGGACGCCCGCCGTTGCCGCCGCGAAGCCGCGCGCCACCGGGGCGAGAAGCGCGAGCTCCGCTCCGCCGCGGTAGAGCGGCAGCGACGCCGCCGCGACGAGGGCGACGGCGGCGAGGGCGCGGGCGGCCGGCGTCACGCTCTTGCGTGCCTCCGCAGGGCGAGCGGCGCGGCGGCGAGGAGGGCGAGGAGACTCCAGGTCGAGGCGGCGGGCGCCGGGCGCGGCGTCGGCTGGGGTGAGGGCTCCGGCGCGAGCGGCGTCGGCAGCGGCGTCGGGGTCGAGGGGCCGCCGCCCGGCGCCTGGCGGAAGGCGGCGACGGCGCAGGCGCGCTCGTTGAGCTTGCGCACGTTGTCGTTGTCGGCGGCGCTGCCCATCGTCACCCCTTCGACGACCGTCGCCGGCGACGACCAGAAGTCCACCCGCGTGCAGCCCGGCGGACAGTTGTACGACATCACCGTGCGCCTGCGGTTCGCGAGCGAGAAGAAGCCGTGGGCGAAGGTCGGCTCGGGGTCGGCGTCGGGGTCGTGCCGCGCCCCTTGCAGGTGGCCGACTTCGTGGCCGAACGAGTAGTAGCCGGTGGCGCAGTTCTGGCCGACCACGGCGTAGGCGCGGTCGGCGCCGACGTCGATGTCGGCGGCGATGCCGCAGAAGTCGCCGTTGCCGGTGACCAGCACCGCGATGTCGGCATTTCTCTGGTCGCGCAGCGGCGGGATCTCGTCGAGGAAGCCGTCCGACGGATTCGCCAGGCGCGCCACGTCGGTCTCCATGCTCCCCGACTCGACGTAGTCGGTCGCGACGCGTCCGACCAACCGCAGCCGCGGGCGGATGCCGCTGTTCGCGTAGGAGGCGTTGGTCTCCAGGATGGCGAGGTCGACGAGCGCGTCGACTCCCCCCGACTGCGCGACCGCCGCCGGCGTGTGGGCGACGAGGACGTCGATCGTGGCGCACGGATCCTCGTCGCCCGCCGCCGAGCCGGAGACGAACGGCGAGGCCGAGCCGCCGCCGGCGCCGCCGCCGGGCTGATCGGCGGTGGGCGGGGCGGCGGGATGCGCGGCGAGCTCGGCGCGCGTCGCGCCGCGCACCGCAGCGGCGCGCTCGGCCGCCGGGTGCTCCCGCGTCGGCGGCCGCACCGCCGCCTCGCGGCGCACGGCGAGCCGCGGCGGCGGCTCCGCCGTCGTCGGCCGCTTCTTGTCGAACGCCGGCGGGTGCTCGGGCGGCAGCTTCGCCTGGTCGACCGCGATCACGGCGTGCACGCCGCCGCCGAGCGGACGGACGCGGAAGAGCTTGTCGCCGTCGCGGATGGTGCCGGTGATGGCGTCGCCCTGGACGACGAGCGTGGCGCTCTTGCCGCCCGATTCGTCGCCGCCGAGCCAGGCGTAGCTCCCCGCGGCGCGGTCCTGCCGCGCTTTGGTCGAGAGCATGAAGGGCGTGCCGGTGAGGAAGTTGAAGTTGACCGCGTCGGCAGTGCGCGGCACGTTGGCATTGATGCGCAGGACCTGGATCT
>DASWHY010000233.1:0-2428 GCA_036397955.1 Thermoanaerobaculia bacterium
GCCCGTCCCCTGGCCCGCGCCCGAGGCCCTGGCGCGCCTGGTGCGCGAGGAGGCGGAGGCGGCGCTGCGCGACGAGGGGGTGCCCTGGCGCGGGCTGGCGCGGGTGCTGGCCGAGCGGGCGCGGCCGCTGGTCGAGCGGGCTCGCTCCCTCGACTGGGGGGAGGCGGGGCTTGCGGTCTTGGGCGTCGAGCTGGCGGGAGAGGTGTCGGTCGCCGACGCGGCGGGGCGGCCGCGGCCGATCGCCTTCCGCGCCGACCGCCTGGACCGCGGCGCGGACGGCGCCCTCCGCCTGACCGATTACAAGACCGGCCGCCCCTTCGACCCCGGCCAGAAGCGCGACACGGCGCGGAAGCGGCTGCTCGCCGCGGTGCGCGAGGGGAAGCTCCTCCAGGCGATGGCCTACGAGCGGGTGGACCCCGCCGGCGGCGCCCAAGGGCGCTACCTCTACCTCCATCCGGAGGCCGGGGCGCCCGAGCTGGCGATGCCCGGCGGCGACCCCGAGCTGGCCGACCTCTTCGCCGGCACCGCGGCGTCGCTCCTCGCCCTCTGGGACGCCGGCAGCTTCTTCCCGCGGGTGGTGGAGCCGAGCGGGCGGCAGGAGCCGGCGCGCTGCAAGTTCTGCGAAGTGGCCGAGGGCTGCCTGCGCGGCGACTCCGGGGCGCGACGGCGGCTGTTCGAATGGAGCGAGCGGGCGCACGCCGCGGCGGTGGCCGAAGGCGCCGCCGGCGAGACGGACGAGTCCGCGGCGCTGCTCGGGGTCTGGCGGCTCGCGGCGGCGGTGGAGGAAGGATGAGCGGCGAGCGCTCCGCCCTGCGCGCCGCCGACCACGCCGCCCGGCGCCTGGCGCAGAGCGAGTTCGTGCGGCCGCTGGTGCTGGAGGCCGGCGCCGGCACCGGCAAGACCACCGCCCTGGTGGCCCGCCTCCTCGCCTGGTGCCTGGGGCCGGGGTGGGAGCGGGCGGCGGCGCGCCGGGCGGAGCGCGCCGGCGCGGAGCCGGACCCGAACGGCGAGCGCACGGCGGCGGCGCTCCTGGCCGGGGTGGTGGCGATCACCTTCACCGAGGCGGCGGCGGCCGAGATGGCGGAGCGGGCGGGGCGCGAGCTGACACGGCTGGCCGCGGGCGGGGAGCCGCCGGAGTGGCTGGCCGCCGACCTGCTGCCACCGGCCGGCGAGCGCACGCGCCGCGCCCGGGCGCTGGCCGCGACGCTCGACCGGCTGACCGTCCGCACCATCCACGCCTTCTGCCGCGGCCTGCTCGCCGACCACCCGCTGGAGGCCGGGCTGCATCCGGCGTTCACCGTCGACGCCGACGGCCTGGCGCTGGAGGAGGTGGTGCGCGAGACGGTCGAGCCGGCGCTGCGCCGCGCCTACGAGGACGAGGCGGACTCCGACCTCCTGCGGCTGGCGGCGCGCGGCATCCCGCCGCAGCAGGTGGCCGACGCGCTGACGCTGCTGCATCTGCACGCCGTCTCCGCCGAGGAGCTGGCCGGGGCCGCCGACCCCGGTGAGGAGGCCGCCGCCCTGGTGGCGCGCTTCGCCGTCGCGGTCGCGCCGCTCGCGCCCCTCGTCGCCGCGGCCTTCGGCGGCGATTCGCGCCCCAACACCAAGGCCCTGCGCGCCGGCCTCGCGCGGCTCGCCAAGGAGCTCGACCGCCTGGCGGCCGGCGGGCGGCTGGAGCCGTCGGCGGCGGAAGCGGCGTTCTTCGGCGCCGACGAGCGGGAGTCGGCCGGCGTGCGCCTCCTGCAGCGGCGCCTCGCCGCGCTCCTCCCGGAGAACCTCCTCGCGCACCTGCGCAAGCTGGCGCGCGAGGCCGAGGCGGGCAAGCCCGCGCTCCCCGACGCCGAGCGCGAGGCCCTCCGCCGCCACACCGACGAGCTGTGCCGCCTGGCGCGGCACCTCGCGACGCTCGATCCCGAGCTGCTGGCGGCGGCGCGCGGCGCCCTGGCGCCGCTCCTCGCCGAGGTCGAGCGCGGCATGCGGGCGCGCGGCGCGGTGACCTACGACGGGCTGCTCGAAGGCGCCGTCGAGCTGCTGGCCCGGCACGCGGGAGTGCGGGCGCGCCTGCGGCGCGGCATCGACCAGCTCCTGGTGGACGAGTTCCAGGACACCGACCGCGTGCAGTGCGAGCTGCTGCGCTGGCTGGCGCTGGACGGCCCGGTCGAGGAACGGCCGGGGCTCTTTCTCGTCGGCGACCCGAAGCAGTCGATCTACGGCTGGCGCAGCGCCGACCTCGCCGCCTACGACGCCTTCGTCGCCGCGGTGCGCGCGGCCGGCGGCGAGGTGCGGCCGCTGGCCGAGAACTTCCGCTCGGTGCCGGCGGTGCTCGAGGAGGTGACCCGCATCGTCGAGCCGGTGCTGCGCGAGCGCACCGGCGTGCAGCCGCGCTTCGAGCCGCTCCTCGCCTGCGAGCGGCTGGCCGGCAGCGCCG
>DASWHY010000234.1:0-5134 GCA_036397955.1 Thermoanaerobaculia bacterium
CCTGTTCTATACGCTGGACGACCCCTACATCCACCTGGCGCTGGCCGAGAACATCGCCCGCGGCCATTACGGCATCAATCTGTCGGAGCCGTCGAGCCCGTCCTCGTCGATCCTGTTCCCGTTCCTGCTGGCGGCGTTCGTCCCCGCCGGCCTCGACGAGCACGCGCCGCTCCTCGTCAACTCGCTCGCGGTGCTGGCGACCCTGCCCGTGCTCGACCGGATTCTCGCCGCCCATTGCCTCGCCGGCACCGGGCTCGCGCGCGCGGCCCCGGCCATCGCGCTGTTCCTCCTCGTCGCGCTCAACGGCGTCGGCGTCGCTTTCACCGGCATGGAGCACTCGCTCCACATCCTCGTCGGACTCGTCGTTCTGCTGGGACTGCTCGAGCTCGCGGCGCGCGACCGGGTCCCCGACTATCTCGTGGCCTGCGCCATCCTGCTGCCGCTCATCCGCTTCGAGGGCCTCGCCGTCACCGGGGCGGCGCTGCTGGTGCTGCTGGAGCGGAGGCGGTTCCGCGAGGCCGCGATCGTCGTCGCGGCGCTGGCCGCGGCGCTGGCGCTCTACGCGGGCGCGATGGCGGCGCTGGGGCTGCCGGTGCTGCCGAGCGCGGTGTTCGTCAAGCTCGCCCCGGCCGAGACCGCGCTGCCCGACCGGCCGGTGCTGTCCTTCGCGGTCGCCACCATCGTCAACGTGATCCAGGGCGTCGGCACCCGCAGCTTTATCGTACTTCTCCTCCTGTTCGCGCTGCTGGCCTATTCTTATTCTTACCGTGCCGGCGCGCCCGCGAGCGCGGAGAGGTCGCTCGCCGCCTTCGGGATGCTGATCGTCCTCGCCCACCTGCTGTTCGGGAAGTTCGGCTGGTACGCGCGCTACGAGCTCTACCTCCTGTTCCTCGTGGTGCCGATCGTCATCCGCCTCTACCGCGAGGCGCTGGTCCGCCTGTTCGGCGCGGATCGGAAGCGCCGGCTGGCGGTGGCCGCGGTGGCGGCGACGGCGCTGGTGCTCCACCTCGGGCCCCGGGTGCTGGCGACGGCGCCGCTGGCGGCGCGCAACATCGCCGCGCAGCAATACCAGATGCACCGCTTCGTCACCGGGTGCTGGCGCCGGCCGGTGGCGGTCAACGACCTCGGCTGGGTCGCCTACCGCAACGATGCCCATGTCCTCGACCTGTGGGGGCTGGGCTCCGAGCGGGCCCGGCGTGCGCGGATGGCGCGGGCGCCCGGCTGGATGGCCGGGCTCGTCGCGGAGCGGGACGTCGGTCTCGCCATGATCTACGAGGACTGGTTCGAGGGCCGGATCCCCGCCGCCTGGCGCAAGCTCGCGACCCTAAGGCTCACCGGCCCGCGCATTTCCGCATCGCGCGACGCCGTCGCCTTCTTCGCCACCCGCGAGGACGCCGTCGCGCCGCTCGGCGCCTGCCTCGACCGATTCAAGGACACGCTGCCCTCCGGCGCCATCCTCGAGCTCGAGCCGCCCGCCCGTCCGCGCCCCTAACGGTCGCGAACGAGGCCCGGCCGGCGCTGCGTTAATCGTTTTTCAAGCACGATCGGTCATGGGTATATAAGGACCTGTTCGAGCAACCGGGCCGCAGCGGATCTGCATGGACGACCTCAAGGAAAACGTGCCCCTGGTGGTGGACCTCGACGGCACCCTGACGCGGACCGACCTGCTGGTCGAGACCCTGTTCCTGTTCCTGGCCGCGCGGCCGCTCGGCATCCCGCGCCTGCTCGCCTGGCTTGGGGGCGGCCGCGCCCGCTTCAAGGAGCGCCTCGCCGGCGCCACCGAGCTCGACGTGGCGGCGCTGCCCTTCGACCCCGACTGCCTGGCGCTGATCGGGGAGGCCCGGCGCGCCGGGCGCCGCGTGATCCTCGCCTCCGCCGCCGACCAGCGCCTGGTGGATGCCGTCGCCGCCCATCTCGGCCTGTTCGACGAGGCCTTCGGGTCCAGCGACGGCCGCAACCTCAAGGGCGCGCGCAAGGCCCGCTTCCTCGCCGAGCGCTTCGGCGAGGGCGGCTTCGACTACGCCGGCGACGGGCCCGCCGACTTCCCGGTGTGGGCGCGCGCGCGCCGGGTGCTCACCGCCGGCGCCGGCCCGGGACTGCGCAAGGCGGTCGACAGGCGCTTCGCCGGCGCCCGCCACCTCGGCGCCGCGCGGAACGGCGTCCGGGCCAGGCTCGGCGCGCTCGCGCGCGTCCTGCGCCCGCACCAGTGGGCCAAGAACCTGCTGGTGTTCCTGCCCGTCATCGCCGCCCACCGCTTCGGCGCCGACGCCATGCTGCCGGCGCTCGCGGCCTTCGCCGCCTTCTGCCTGACGGCGTCGAGCGCCTACGTGCTCAACGACCTCCTGGACCTCCCCCACGACCGCGCCCATCCGCGCAAGAAGGTCCGGCCCTTCGCCGCCGGCGCGCTGTCGCCGCGCCACGGGCTCGCCCTGGTGCCGGCGCTGGTCGCGGCCGCCGCCCTCCTCTCGATCCTCGCGCTGCCCCTCGCCTTCCTCGCCGTGCTGGGGACCTATTACCTGGCGACGCTCCTCTACTCCCTGGTCCTCAAGCGGCTGCTGTTCATCGACGTGCTCACGCTGGCCGGCCTCTATACGCTGCGCGCCGCCGCCGGGGGCGCCGCCACCGGCCTCGCGCTCTCGCCCTGGCTGCTGATCTTCTGCATGTTCCTGTTCCTGGCGCTGGCGGTGGTCAAGCGCCAGGCCGAGCTGATGGTGGCGCTCGCGATGAACCGCGACCGCCAGCCCGGGCGCACCTACACCACCGAGGACCTGCCCATCGTCGGCGCCATGGGCATCGCCAGCGGCTTCATCTCGGTGCTGGTGTTCGCGCTCTACGTCAACTCCCCGGCGGTGGCGGAGCTCTACGGCGCGCCCATGCTGCTGTGGGCGGTGTGCCCGCTGCTGCTGCTGTGGATCGGGCGCATGCTGATCCTCGCCCATCGCGGCGACATGCACGACGACCCGCTGGTGTTCGCCTTCACCGACCGCTTCAGCTGGGCGGTGGGCGCGCTGGTGGTGGCGGTGCTGGCGGCGGGGACGGCGGCATGACCCCCGCGACCCTGGCGCTGCGCTACGCCGCCTTCGCCGCGATCGCAACCGCGATCAACCTGGCCGCCCAGCACGCCAGCCTCGCGGTCTATCGCGGCACCCTGGGGTTGCTCGCGGCCATCGGGGTCGGCACCGTCGCCGGGCTGGCGACCAAGTACCTGCTGGACAAGCGCTGGATCTTCGCCGACGCCGCCCGCGGCCTCGGCCCCCACGCCCGCCGCTTCGGCCTCTACACCGCCACCGGGGTGTTCACGACGCTGATCTTCTGGGGCACCGAGCTCGCCTTCCACGCCGCCTTCGGCACCGCCCTCATGCGCGATCTCGGCGCCGTCATCGGGCTCGCCGTCGGCTACGTGCTGAAATACCGGCTCGATCGGCGCTTCGTGTTCACCGGCGAGGCCCCGGCATGAGGCTCGCCGGCTGGGGGCGCTTTCCGGTCCGCGACTGCCGCGAGGCCACGCCCCGCACCCTCGACGACCTCCGCCGCCTGCTCGGCGAGGGCCCGCTGATCGCCCGCGGCGCCGGGCGCGCCTACGGCGACAGCGCGCTCAACGAGTCCTGCACCGTCTCCATGCGCCGCTTCGACCGCATGCTGGCCTTCGACGAGGGCGACGGCGTGCTCGCCTGCGAGGCCGGCGTGATGCTGGCCGACGTGCTCGACGTGTTGGTGCCGCGCGGCTTCTTCCCGTCGGTGACGCCGGGCACCAGGTTCGTGACGGTGGGCGGCATGGTCGCCGCCGACGTCCACGGCAAGAACCACCACGTGGCGGGCTCCTTCGGCGCGCATCTCCGCTGGATCGACGTGATGACCGGCGCCGGCGAGGTCGTGCGCTGCGCGCCCGAGGAGGAGGCCGAGCTCTACCGCCACACCGTCGGCGGCATGGGGCTCACCGGCATCGTGCTGCGCGCCGCCTTCGAGCTCGTGCCGGTGGAGACCGCCTACCTCGTGCAGGAGACGGTCCCGGCGGCCGACCTCGACGAGGCGCTGGCGGCGTTCGAGGCCTCGGGCCGCTGGACCTATTCCGTCGCCTGGATCGACTGCCAGGCCGGCGGCGGGCAGCTCGGCCGCTCGCTGCTCTACCGCGCCGAGCACGCGGGGCTCGACGACCTCCCGCCCCGCTTCCGCGACCGGCCGCTGCGCCCGCCCGCCCGCGGGGCCGTCACCGTGCCGCTGGACCTGCCGTCCTGGGCCCTCAACCGCTGGTCGCTGCGCGCCTTCAACGAGCGCTATTACGCGAAAGGCAGGCGCGCGGCCGGGCGGCGCGTGGTCGACTACGAGACCTTCTTCTATCCGCTCGACGCCATCGGCGGCTGGAACCGCCTCTACGGCCGCCGCGGCCTCGCCCAGTACCAGTGCGTGCTGCCGCGGGAGGGCGCGCGGGACGGGCTCGCCGCCATGCTGGAGACCGTCGGCCGCGCCGGGCAGGGCTCGCCCCTGGCCGTCCTCAAGCTGTTCGGGCCGGGCGACGGCGTGCTGTCGTTCCCCGCCGAGGGCTATACCCTGGCGCTCGACTTCCCGGTGCGCCCGGCGACGCTCGCGCTCATGGACCGGCTCGACGCCATCGTCGCCGCCCATGGCGGCCACCTCTACCTCGCCAAGGACGCGCGCATGCCGGAATCCGTCTTCAGGAAGACCCAGCCCAATCTCGAGGACTTCGCCGCCTTCCGCCGCGAGGCCGGGGCCGACCGGCACTTCGCCTCGGTCCAGTCCCGGCGCCTGGGGCTGTGACATGACCGCTGTGACATGACCATGGCGCCCGCGGAATCCCCCGTCCTCATCCTCGGCGCCGGCTCCGACATCGCCGTCGCGCTGGCCCACGAGTTCGCCCGGGTGGGACACCCGATCATCCTCGCCGCGCGCCGCCCGGAGGAGCTGGCGCCGGTGAAAAGCGACCTCGAGATCCGCCACCGGGTGCCGGTGGCGACCGCCGTGTTCGACGCGCTCGACACCGGCGGCCACGCCGCGTTCATGGCGGCGGTCCGCCCGCGCCCGCGCATCGTGATCTCGGCGGTGGGGCTGATGGGCGACCAGGAGGCCCGGCTCGCCGATCCCGCGGCGGCGGAGCTGGTCATGCGCAGCAACTACG
>DASWHY010000235.1:0-7875 GCA_036397955.1 Thermoanaerobaculia bacterium
GCGTCGTAGCGCGCGACGTAGAAGGCCAGCTCGTCGCGGCCGTCGAGCACCTGCCCCTCGCCGATCCCCATCATCTCCTGGCGCGCCTTGCCGGGCGCGACCGGGATGCGCGCCGCGCCGTCCCAGTGCGCGTCGCCCTGGAACTTCGCGCTCCAGGCGCCCGGCGGCGTGTACGGCCAGTGCGGGTCGAGGTAGTGGACCCAGAGGAAGTAGGGGCGGCGCTTGTCGATGCGCGCCAAGACGCCGGCGGCGAGGCGGGTCACCGCCTCGGCCAGGTTGGGGTCGGCGCCCGTCCGGCCCGGCGGCAGCTTCCAGGTCTCGACGTAGGTGTCGAACCCCTGGTCGAAGTAGAACTCGCGCCCCACCGCGCCGTTGGCCACCACGGCGTGGGTGGCGTAGCCCTGCGCCTGCAGCTCCTCGGCGAGCATGCGGAAGCGGCAGGGGAGGGGGATGCCCACCTTGCGCACGATGCCGTTGTCTTTGGGATAGGTGGCGGTGAACATCGAGGCGAAGGAGGGGCCGGTCTTCGGCCACTGCACGATCGCGCGGTCGAAGCGCACGCCTGCGGCGGCCAGCCGGTCGATCGCCGGCGAGGTGGCGCGCGGGTAGCCGTAGCTCGAGAGGTGGTCGGCGCGCAGCGTGTCGATGGTGACGAGGAGAACGTTGCTCCGCGGCGGAAGAGGCGCGACCGTCTTCGCCGCCGGCGCCTCGGCGGGGCGGCAGGCGAGGCAGAGGAGGGGCAGGGCGGCTGCGCGGAGGAGGGGGCGGCGCACGGGCCGGCAATTAGAGCATGGAGGCGCGCGCCTCTCCGAGCCGCCGGCGACGCAGCTCGAAGAGGGCGAGGGCCGCGGCCACGGTGGCGTTGAGCGACTCGACCGGCGGCTCCAGCGGGATGGTGACGCGCAGCGCGGCGCGGCGGGAGAGGGCAGGCGAGAGCCCCGGCCCCTCGGCCCCCAGGGCGAGGACGAGCGGTGCCGCCGCCGGCAGCTCCAGCGGGCCGTAGAGGTCCTGCCCGCCGTGCGGCACGAGCGCCGCCCAGCGCGGCCCGAGCGGCGCCAGCCGCGCCTCCAGCGCCGCGGGCTCCACCCCCACCGCCGCCGGCAGGCGGAGGAGGCTGCCGGCCGAGGCGCGCAGCGCCCGCGGGTGGTTGGGGCTCGCCGCGCCGGGGGAGAGGGCGATCCCCGCCGCCCCGGCCGCCTCGGCGGTGCGCGCCAGCGCTCCGAGGTTGCCGGGGTCTTGCAGCCCTTCGAGGTAAAGGTAGAGCCCGCCGGGCACCGCCGGCAGCGTCTCGGCGCCGCCCCGCGGCAGCCGGGCGAGGGCGGCGATACCGCGCGGCGAGTCGGCGTCGGCGAGGACCTCCAGCACCCGCGGCTCGACGACCAGCGGCGGCCCGGCCATCCCGGCGGAGAGCCGCCGCCCCTCCGGCGTCGAGAGGAACGGCGCCGTCGCCAGCACGGTCTCGAGCGCCGCGCCGGCTTCGAGCGCCGCGCCCACCAGGTGCGGCCCTTCGAGCAGCGTCCACTCGCCTTTACAGCGCAGGAGCCGCCGGATATCCTTGATTTTCTTGTTCTGCGGGCTCGCGATCATGCCCATGTCCCCGCCCATGTCCGACGATCTTAAGAACTTCTGGCAGCGCCTCCAAAAAGGCGTCGAAGTGGCGGTCGCCGGCCCCAGCCCGGACAAGCTCCTGGGGGTGCGCGACGGCTTCTTGCGCTACTTCCAGGACGGCCTCGAGCGGCCGGTCTCGGTGGCGGTGGTGGGGCAGCCGTGCGAGGAGTCGGCGCTCGGGCTGGCGGTCTCGGACGAGGAGGTCATCGGCCGCAACCGCGAGCAGGTGCTGGGCCTCGAGCAGCGGCTCGGCGACACCTACCACTTCTACGTCGCCACCGACGGCGGCCTCGCGTCGGTCGAGATCGAGGGCAAGCTCCGCTACTTCGTGCGCAACTGGACGGTGGTGCGCGGGCGGCTGGGCGAAGCCTGGGGGGCGAGCGGCTCGATCCAGCTCCCGGAGCGGCTGATCCAGGGCCTCGACAACGAGCAGGTGCCGTTCGCGGTCCCCGGCACGCGCAAGCGCGGCGGCATGATCAGCTCGCTCACCGGCGGCCTCGAGACCCGGCGCCAGGCCGTCGGGCTTTCCACGCTGCACGCGCTCTCCACCCTCTTCTACGGGGTACTGGACACGCGCTCCGCCCGCTAGGTACCATTCGCTCCAGGCGACCAGCCGGCGCTTCTCTGGTCCTCCCCCTCCAATGCCCGGGCAGAGGTGCGATCGATGACGCAACGCGAGACCCACCTGTTCACCTCGGAGTCGGTCACCGAGGGGCACCCCGACAAGGTGGCCGACCAGATCTCCGACGCCGTGCTCGACGAGGTGCTGCGCCTCGACCCGACCGGCCGGGTGGCCTGCGAGACGCTGGTGACGACCGGCATGGTGCTCCTGGCCGGCGAGATCACCTCGCGGGCGCGGACGCAGGTGGACTTCGCGGCCGTCGCCCGCCGCACGATTCGCGAGATCGGCTACGACGACCCGGCCTTCGGCTTCGACGCCGACCACTGCGCCGTGGTCTCGGCGATCGACCCGCAGTCGCCCGACATCGCCCAGGGGGTGGACACCGGCGGCGCCGGCGACCAGGGGCTGATGTTCGGCTACGCCTGCCGCGAGACCGAACACCTCATGCCGCTGCCCATCACTCTCGCCCACCGGCTGACCCGGCGGCTCGCCGACGCCCGACGCTCGGGCGAGCTCCCCTGGCTGCGGCCGGACGGCAAGAGCCAGGTGACCGTCGAGTACGACGAGGCCGGCCAGCCGGTGCGGGTGCACACCGTCGTCGTCTCCACGCAGCACGCTCCCGAGGTGAGCATCGAGGAGCTGCGGGCCGGGGTGATCGCCCTGGTGATCCGGCACGAGATCCCGGCGGAGCTGCTCGACGGCGGCACCGTCTTCCACATCAACCCCACCGGGCGCTTCGTCATCGGCGGCCCGCAAGGTGACTGCGGCTTGACCGGCCGCAAGATCATCGTCGACACCTACGGCGGCGTCGGCAGCCACGGCGGCGGCGCCTTCTCGGGCAAGGACCCGACGAAGGTGGACCGCTCGGCGAGCTACATGGCCCGCCACATCGCCAAGAACCTGGTGGCGGCCGGCCTGGCCGAGAAGGCCGAGGTGCAGCTCGCCTACGCCATCGGCGTCGTCGAGCCGGTCTCCGTCCACGTCGACACCTTCGGCACCGGCACCCTCGGCGACCGCCTGCTCGAGCGGCTGGTGCGCGAGGTCTTCCCGCTGGCGCCGCGCGGCATCATCGAGTACCTCGACCTGCGCCGTCCGATCTATCGCCGCACCGCGGCCTACGGCCACTTCGGCCGCCCCGAGCCCGAGTTTCTCTGGGAGAGCACCCACCGGGCGGCCGAGCTGCGCAGCGCGGCCGGCGTGGCGGGAGAGCCGGCGGCGGTCTCGGCCTGACGGCGCGGCGCCCGCTTCACTTCCGACTTCCTTCGCGCTGTCCTTGAGGAGACGCATGAGCACGACCATCGAATCCGACGTCGCCAACCCGCGCCTCGCCGGCGCCGGCGCCCTGCGCATCGAGTGGGCCGACCAGCAGATGCCGGTCCTGACGCTGATCCGCAAGCGCTTCGCGCAGGAGAAGCCGCTGGCCGGCCTGAAGATCGCCGCCTGCCTCCACGTCACCAGCGAGACCGCCAACCTGATGCGCACGCTGCAGGCCGGCGGCGCCGAGGTCTTCCTCTGCGCCAGCAACCCGCTGTCGACGCAGGACGACGTGGCGGCGAGCCTCGCCGTCGACCACGGCATGGCGGTCTTCGCCCGCAAGGGCGAGGACAACGCCACCTACTACGCCCACCTCGCGGCGGTGCTCGACGCCGGCCCCGACATCACGATGGACGACGGCGCCGACCTGGTGTCGCTGATCCACAAGGAGCGCACCGAGCTGCTGCCGCGGCTCAAGGGGAGCACCGAGGAGACGACGACCGGCGTCATCCGCCTGCGCGCCATGGCGCGCGACGGGGCGCTCAAGCTGCCGGTCATCGCGGTCAACGAATCGGACACCAAGCACCTCTTCGACAACCGCTACGGCACCGGCCAGAGCACGCTCGACGGCATAATCCGCTCGACCAACGTGCTGCTCGCCGGCAAGACCCTGGTCGTCGTCGGCTACGGCTGGTGCGGCAAGGGGGTGGCGTCGCGCGCCGACGGGATGGGCGCCAACGTCATGGTGGTGGAGGTCGATCCGGTGCGCGGCCTCGAGGCGCTGATGGACGGCTTCCGGGTGACCGACATGAGCGAGGCGGCGGCGGCGGGGGACATCTTCGTCACTGTCACCGGCAACAAGCACGTCATCCGCAAGAAGCACTTCAACACCATGAAGGACGGCGCCATCGTCTGCAACAGCGGCCACTTCGACGTCGAGATCGACCTCCCCGGCCTGCGCGAGCTGGCGCGCGAGGACCGCGAGGTGCGCCCCTACGTGCGCGAGTTCCTGCTCCTCGACGGCCGGCGGATCAACCTGCTCGGCGACGGGCGGCTGATCAACCTTGCGGCGGCCGAGGGACACCCGGCGGCGGTCATGGACATGAGCTTCGCCAACCAGGCGTTGGCCGCCGAGATGCTGGCGAAGGCCCCCGAGCGGCTGTCCAACGAGGTACACCGCATCCCGCTGGAGCTGGACCGCGAGGTGGCGCGCCTGAAGCTCGAGGCGATGGGCGTACGGATGGAGGTCCTCACCCCCGAGCAGGAGCGCTACCTCGACTCCTGGGAGGAGGGGACCTAAAGGCTGCGCGTCCGCACCCAGTGCCGCGCCTGCGGGCTGCCGTTCCGCGCGGCGCTGCCGGCGGCGGGAGAGCCCCTCGCCTGCCCCAACTGCGGGGTGGGGCGGGCGGTGGAGGAGGGCTGGACGGCGGCGGGGCAGGTCGAGAAGTGCGCCCTCTGCGGCTGCCGCCACCTCTACCGGCAGCGCGACATCCACCGCGGCCTGGGCTGCGGCCTGGTGGCCGTGGGCGCCGCCCTCGCCCCCTGGACCTGCGGCCTCTCGCTCGTCGCCTTCGGCCTCCTCGACCTCTGGCTCTACCGGCGGCTCCCCTTCGCCGTCGTCTGCTACCGCTGCGACACCGTCTTCCGGGACGCCCGCCCGGGCCCCCGCCAGGGGGACTTCGACCTGCTCAAGCACGACGTCCTCAAGTACGGGAAGAGCTGGCAAACGCCCGGCACGTAGGCCGGGCGCTACACCGGCACGCCGGTCGTCACCAGCAGGTACAGCCCGGTGATCTCGCCGATGAAGGTGCCGACGACGAGCACGTAGAGGATACCGGTCGCCGACTGGTTCGAGCGCTGGCGGGCGCAGTGGAGCGCCATGGCGGCCAGGAGGAGCGGCACCGCCAATCCCCAGAGCACGCGGAACCAGAAGAAGGGGCCCTGCGCCGCCAGGCCGACGAGGAGGCGGAGGGGGTGGGGCTCGACGAGCTCGTCCACCGCCGCCGACTGCGCGAGGCTGGCGCCGACCGCCGCCAGGCGCAGCAGGAGCGTCCCCAGGAGCACCCAGCAGAAGATCGTGAGGTGGTGGAAGGTGAGCCGCGGCGCCACCAGGTACCAGTGGCCGAGGAGCATGGTGACGAGCGACCAGCCGAGCACCAGCGCCGAGGCGAGGAGCGCCGCGACGAGGAGCGCCGCGCGATGGGGGAGGGGGGTGAGCGGGCGCAGCAGGTGCGGGCCGGCCAGCAGCAGGGCCGCCGCCGTTGCCGTCGTGGCGAGGGCGAGCGGCCAGCGGCAGAGCGCCCACCGCTCGCGCCAGATCGCGGCGTAGTAGAGGAAGCCGCCGGCGAGGGCCAGCCCGAGCGCCGCGGCGCCGGCGGCGGCCTGCTCACCGAAGGGCTGAAACGGGTGGAGCCAGACCACGGCCTGCGCCAGCCCCAGCAGCCCCAGCACGACCAGCGCGTTCATCTGGAAGTAGCCGCGCCCGAGGTCCCGCTCGGGGATCCAGTAGAGGGTGGTCAGCGAGCCGAGGCTGGTGGCGAGGAGGAAGAGCAGGAAGACCGACATCGGCGGCGGATCTTATGTCCCGCCTGAGGGCGGAGCCAGCACTAGAGCACCAGAAGAGTCTCGTCCACCCCTGCTTTCGACCTCTTTAGGAGATGGTGATGACCCTGAGGTCTTTCCGCCGGCCCCTCGCCCTGTTCCTCCTCCCCTGGCTGTTCGCCCTGCTCGAGCTCCTCTCGGTCGGCTACAGCGCCGGCTCGACCCGGTCCACGACGTCGTCGTCGTCGTTCGATCCGCCGCCGCCCAGCGGCTGCACCCTCGATCCCTGGGGCGGCTGTCTGTAGGCCGCGCGCGGCGGCGTTGGAACGGCCGTCGCGCAACTACGAGTCCAACTGGACAGGAGATCGAGCCAGGTGCTACCCTACCGCGCGCATCAGTCGGTCGAGGGGACATGGCGACGCTGGATCAGCCCGAACTCCGGGAATCGCTCAACAAGCTGTTGACGGACTCGCGGCCGCGGCTCGAGCGCGTGCTCCGGCACTTCGAAGTGCCGCCGGAGGACGCCGAGGACATCCTCCAGGACGCCCAGCTCACCCTGATCTACAAGTGGGACACGGTGCGCAGCCCCGAGAGCTGGCTGATCGGCACGGTCAAGAAGAAGTGCATCATGTATTGGCGCAAGCGCCGCGGCAGCCTCTGCGACGCGGTGGACACGGCGATCCTCGAGCTGATCTCGACGCCGCAGGCGCCGCCGCAGGAGCGGGCGGACCTCAGCTCCGACCTCAACCGCGTGCTGAGCCGCCTTTCCTCGCGCTGCCGCTCGCTGCTGCGCCTGCGCTACGGCCTCGGCTACGGGCCCAACGAAGTGGCGGAGCAGATGGGCTACCGCTCGTCGAGCATCCGCAAGGTCACCAACCGCTGTCTCGCCGCGCTCACCCGCCAGCTGCTGGCCGTGGGCTTCCACAAGGAGTCGGAGCATGAGTCGAAGCCATCCTGAGCGGGCGACGCTGCTGCAGCTCGGGCGCGTCGAGCTGCCGCGATCGGAAGTCCGCGCCCTCATCCGCCACCTCCTGCGCGGCTGCTCCGCCTGTGCCGACGCGGCGGCGGCGCTTTTTCCGCCCGCCGCCGTGCCGCGCGCCCGGCGCACCCGGATGGCCGACTACGACGGCGCCTTCCTCCGCGCCGAGCGCGCGGTCATGGCGCGCCAGCTCGAGGTCGCCGAGGAGCAGGCGGCGGCTGGCGAGCTTCTCGCCGGCCTCGCTTCGCACCCCTTCGAGCGGCAGCGGATGCTGGTGGGGCAGAGCGCCCGCTACCGCACGTGGGCGGTCTGCGCGCGGCTGATCGAGGCGGCCCAGGAGGCCGGCTTCCACGACGTGGCACGCTCGGTGGAGCTGGCCGAGCTGGCGGTGACGGCGACCGGGAAGCTCGACGCCGGCGCGTACGGCCGCGAGCGGGTGCACGACCTGATGGCGCGCGCCTGGACGGCGCTCGGCACGGCGCGCCGCATCCGCTCCCACTTCCGCGACGCCACGGCGGCCTTCCTCCGCGCCGAGCGGCTGCTGCGGCAGGGGACGGGGGACCCGCTGGAGAAAGCGACGCTGCTGATGTCGAAGGCCTCGCTGCTGGGCGAGCAGCGCCGTTTCGCGGAGGCCTTCCGCCTCCTCGACCGCGGAGCGGCGCTGGCGCGGCGGGCGGGCGACCGGCACCTCGAGGGCAAGGGGCTGATCTGCAAGGGGGTCTTCCTCGACCACTCCGGCGACGCCGCCGGGGCGATCGACGCCCTCCGCCGCGGCCTCGAGCTCAGCGATCCCGCGGCTGAGTTCCGCCTCGTGGTCGCCGGCCACCACAACCTGATTCACTGCCTCGTCGAGAGCGGGCGGTTGGAGGAG
>DASWHY010000236.1:0-12369 GCA_036397955.1 Thermoanaerobaculia bacterium
GCAGAGTCGCCGTGGCATCGGGGTTCCTGGACGACATCGTGGCCTTCCAGGCGGAGGGGTGAGGCTCCGGGTCGCACACTCGCACGGCTATACCTTGCGCACCGGCCCGGGGTAGCGGGCGAGCTGCGGGTCGGCGGTGAGCAGCGTGATCCCCTCGATCAACGCCTGCGCGAGCAGCAGGCGATCGAAAGGGTCCTTGTGCAGCGGCGGCAGGCCGTCGATGCTGACCGCGTGCTGACCGGTCACGGGCAGCTCGAGGTAGCCGTTGTCGAGCAGCCCGCGGCGCAGTAGCCGCGGCTCGACTCGGAAGTCGTCGCGCCCGAGCGCCTTTTTGATGGCGATCTCCCACAGGCTCGCGGCGCTGAAGAGCAGCTCGTTGCGTGGGTCCTGCAGCAGCTTGCGGGCGCGCGCCGAGAGCCGCTCCGGCTGGCCGGCGGCCCACAGCAGGAGCTGGGTGTCGAGGAGGAGCTTCACGCCTCGAGGGCGAAGAGCGCCGCGATGTCGGCTTCGCCCATGCGGTCGAAGTCGTCTGGGACGGCGATCTCGCCGGCGAGGAAGCCCAGCCGCTGCGGGGCCGCCGGCGCGTCGAGCGCCGCCACCTTGACCAGTGGCTTGCCCGCCTTGGCGATGACGAAGGTCTCGCCCTTGGCGGCGCGATTGACGAGCTTCGAGAGCTGGGTCTTCGCTTCGTGAATGTTGACAGTGACCATGTCGGAATCCAAGTGGACTAGGCTGATCGGACTAAGTCTAGGTCTTCGGAGGCGGGGGCGTCAACGCCCGCGCGATGCTCTCCGTGTAGGGCGGACGCAGGACGCCGACCTCTGTAACGATCGCCGCGATCAGCTCGGCGGGGGTGACGTCAAAGGCGTAGTTGAGGGCCGAAGCTTCGGCGGGGGCGATCGCCGTCCCCAACAGTTGCGTCACTTCCTCCGCTGACCGCTCTTCGATCGGGATCGCGGCACCGTCCGGGGTCTGCGGGTCGATCGTCGAGAGGGGCGCCGCGACGTAGAAGGGGACGCCGTGCCGCTGGGCCAGGACGGCCAGCGGGTAGGTGCCGATCTTGTTGGCGGTGTCGCCGTTGGCGGCGATGCGGTCGGCGCCGACGACGATGCGGTCCACTTTCCCCTGCGCCATGAGGGTGCCGGCGGAGGCGTCGGTGACCAGACGGTACGGGATGCCGAGCCGCGCCAGCTCCCAGGCGGTCAGCCGCGCCCCCTGAAGGAGCGGCCGCGTCTCGTCCACCCAGACGAGGTCCACCTTCCCCTGCCGGAACGAGGAGCGGATGACGCCGAGCGCCGTGCCGTAGCCGGCGGTGGCGAGCGCGCCGGTGTTGCAGTGGGTGAGGACGCGGTCGCCGGCGGCGAAGAGGGCGGCGCCGTGCTCGCCCATCCGCCGGTTGGTCGCCACGTCCTCGACGTGGAGCGCCTGCGCCCAGGCGAGGAGGGCAGCGAACGCCGCGGCCGGGCCGCCGCCGGCGCTCTCGGCGAAGACGCGCCGCCCGCGCTCGAGGGCCCAGCGCAGGTTGATGGCGGTCGGGCGCGTCGCGGCGAGGAGCCGGGCCGTCTCCTCGAACCGCTCCGCCAGCTCCGCCGCCACGGCGTCCCGCGGGCCGAGCGCCAGCCCGAACGCCGCCGCCACCCCGATCGCCGGCGCGCCCCGCACCGCCAGCCGCCGGATCGCATCGGCGACCTCCTCCGGCCGCGTGCAGCGCAGCCACACCTCCTCGGCGGGGAGCCGCGTCTGGTCGAGCAGGAGGAGCGCCCCGTCCTCCCAGCGCAGCGGCGAGAAGTCGTCCTCGGCCATGGCGCGCTATCCTATGGCGCAGCCATGAAAGGGAACCCGCGGCACCTCGGCTTTTCCACCCGCGCCATCCACGCCGGCCAAGAGCCCGACCCGACGACCGGCGCCGTCACCGTCCCGATCTACGCCACCTCGACCTACGTCCACGACGAGCTCGGGGTCCACAAGGGCTACGAGTACGCGCGGGTGCAAAACCGCACGCGTTCCGCCCTCGAGGAGAACGTCGCGGCGCTCGAAGGGGGGCACGCGGGCCACGCCTTCGCCTCCGGCATGGCGGCGATCTCCTGCTTGATGACGGTCCTCAAGGCCGGCGACCACGCGGTCGTCTCGCGCAACACCTACGGCGGCACGTACCGCTACTTCACCCGTGTCCTCGAGCGCTACGACCTCCACTTCTCGTGGGTGGACACGAGCGACCTGGCGGCGGTCGAGCGGGCCTTCACCCCCGCGACCCGGATGCTCTACGTCGAGACGCCCACCAACCCGCTGATGGACGTCACCGACCTCGCCGCCGCCGCCGAGCTCGCCCACGCGCACGGCGCGCGGATGGCGGTGGACAACACCTTCCTCTCCCCCTACTTGCAGCGGCCGATCGAGCTCGGCGCCGACTTCGTCGTCCACTCGACGACCAAGTTCCTGAACGGCCACAGCGACTCGCTCGGCGGCGTGCTGGTCTCGACGACCGCCGAGGACGCCGAATGGTTCGCGCTGGTGCAGAAGTCGGCCGGGGCGATCCTCTCGCCGTTCGAGGCCTTCCTCAACCTGCGCGGCATCAAGACGCTGGCGGTGCGCATGGACCGCCACGAAGCGAACGCGCGGGCGGTGGTGGACTTCCTGGTCCGCCACCCGGCGGTCGAGCGGGTGCTCTACCCGGGGCTCCCGGAGCACCCCGGCCACGCGGTGCAGAAGCGGCAGGCGCGCGGCTTCGGGTCGATGGTGACGGTGGACCTCGGCAGCTTCGCCGCGGCCAAGGAGATGCTCGACCGGCTGCGGGTCTGGAGCCTCGCCGAGAGCCTCGGCGGGGTCGAGAGCCTGGCCTCGCACCCGGCGTCGATGACCCACGCCTCGATCCCGCCGGAGCGGCGGGCGGAGCTGGGCTTGACCGACGGGATGGTGCGGCTGTCGGTGGGGATCGAGGACGTCGAGGACCTGCTCGCCGACCTCGACCAGGCGCTCGCCGCCTTGGTCGGCGCGCGCGTCGCGGCTGCGGCACGCTAGCTCGATCTAGAAGTCCGCATCGTCGGGGTCGCCGGCGTAGGAGAGCGCGTCCTCCTCCTCGTCGGAGAAGTCGGCCTCCTTGTCCACGCTCGCCGCGATCCACTCGAGGAAGTTGCGCTCGCCGCGGGCGACCTGAAAGGCGAGGATCTCCGGCAGGTCGTAGCTGTGGAGCTCGCGGATCGTGGCCGCGACCCCCTCGAACTCGCTGTCCAGCGTCTTGATCACCAGCATCAGCTCGCCGTCCTGGCAGATCTTCCCCTGCCAACGGTAGACGGAGCGGACCCCGGGGAGGATGTTGACGCAGGCGGCTTGGCGGCGGCCGACGATCTCGCGGGCGAGGAGGTTGGCCTGCTCCTCGGTGCCGACCGTGGTGACGACGACGATCCCGGCCACGGAGCAACGGTACTGCGACCCCTCGCGGGGAGTCAACGCGCGCGGCGATCCCTCTCAGCGCCTCAGCCGCTCAGCTCCAGGTCCTCTTCCCGGCGTCGTAGGTGAGCACGCGCACCTTGCCGGTGCGGCCGAACAGGCGCACCGCGACGAGGCGCCGGCCGTCGGTCAGATAGAGCGAGCCGGGGGTCGAGGTGCCGAGCGGGCCGAAGGAGGCGAGGTCGGAGCGGTTGAAGCGCACCGGATCGCCGGTGAGCCGGCTGCCGGGATCGCCGGGATCGGGCGGCGGCGGCCCGGCGGGCAGGCCGAACCAGATGCGCGGCCCGAAGTGCATGAGCGGCCGCGGCGGCGCCAGCTCGGGATCGACGCCGGAGCGGATGTCCTCGTTGAGCACGCCGTCGCCGTCGCCGTCGCGGTAGAGCGCGTAGGTCACGGTGCCGTCGCCGCGCGGCCGGAACTTGACCGCGGCGTTGCCGTCCCAGCGCAGCGCCGCCATGCGCGCCGCGCGCAGCGTCCCCACCAGCTCCGCCGCGGCGACTTGCAGGCGGAGCGCGGCGCTCGCTTCGAGGAGCGGCGGCGCGCTGATCAGGAGGAGCGTCAGGAGGACGGCCGAGCAGATCAGCAGCTCGACCAGGGTGTAGCCGCGTTGGCCGGTGCGCATGGCGGATCTCCCGGAGAGGAAGGGCGGGGCGGCGGCGAGCGCCGCCCCGCGAGGGGGTGGGCCAGCTCTAGCGGGAGCCCTGCTTGGCGGCCGCGCGCGGGACGCTCACCTTCTCGGCGAGCGTCGTCTGCCCGGAGGTCGTCACGTAGGGCTTGAGGAGGGCGAAGGTGCGCTCGCCGATACCGCGCACGAGCATCAGGTCCTCGGCCGACTTGAAGGGGCCGTTCTTCTTGCGGAACTCGATGATCCGCCCGGCCACCGCGGGGCCGATCCGCGGCAGCAGCGCGAGCTGCGCCGCCTCGGCGGTGTTGACGTTGACCACGCCGCGCTTGGCCGGCTCGGCGGCGTGCGCCGGGACGGCGGCGAGGAGGATGGCGAAGAGGGTGAGGGCCGCGGCCCATCGCGAAGCGTTCTTCATGGGGTCTTCCTTTCGTTCGTTCGAGTCGGTTGCGTGCAACGGTTCGGTTTCGGTGTGCTGCGTCTCTCCTGTCTGCTGGCGCTGCGTCGTCGCGTCCGTCCGGTTTCCCACCTCCTCTCCGGTCGTTTGGCGGCGCGCAGAGATCAAGCCCGCTGCCAAGCGCGGCAGCATGAGTCAAGGCGCTGATTTGATGGAGGTTACGGTGCTATGAAGCGCCGCGCCGCGCGGGCGAGGGAGCCGAGGATCTGGACGCCGGCCGCGCCGGACGGGCGGCCGGCGGGGCGCAGAAGATCAGGACAGAAGCGCGTTCTTTTGCCGGGGCTGGGGTAGATTCACGCGCCTATGGCGCACGAGCGTTCGTTCCCGCGGGAGTGGCTGGAGGCGCTGATCATCGCGGCGATCTTCCTGCGCTTCACCAACGTCTTCGTGGTGCAGACGTTCTACATCCCGTCGAGCTCGATGGAGGACACGCTGCTCATCGGCGACCACCTGTTCGTGAACCGCTACATCTACGGGCCGGCGCCGACGGCGCTCGAGACGAAGCTGCTGCCGGCGCGGACGATCCGGCGCGGCGACATCGTCATCTTCCGCTCGCCGCAGGACCCGACGGTGGACGTGGTCAAGCGCTGCGTCGGCCTTCCCGGCGACAACATCGACTACATCGACAAGGAGCTCCACATCAACGGCAAGCGGGTGGAGGACGACGGCTACACCCAGCACCGCGACTACCGGCTCTACCCCGATCAGCCGTTCGCCGACCTCCAGGGACGGGTGCGCGACCAGTTCGGCCCCTACCGGGTGCCGCCGGGCCACTACTTCTGCACCGGCGACAACCGCGACCAGTCGCTCGACTCGCGCTTCTGGGGGCCGCTGCCGGCACACCTGGTCAAGGGGCGGGCGCAGCTCGTCTACTGGTCCTACGGCGGCGGCACCTCCGACGGCCGCTTCAGCAGTTGGACGGAGGAGGCCGGGCGCCTCGGCAAGACCGCGGGCGGCTTCCTCACCAAGACGCGCTGGGACCGCACGTTCCACCTGGTGCGCTAGCCCCCGCCGCTCCCCCACCGTCGCGCATGTCCACGGAGAAGTCTTTCCTCGGCGAGTCCCTGGAGGTCCTGCTCATCGCGGTGATCTTCGCCCTCTTCGCCCGCACCTACGTCTTGCAGGCCTTCAAGATTCCCACCGGCTCGATGGAGGAGAACCTCCTCGTCGGCGACCACATCCTGGTCAACAAGTTCATCTACGGCCGGACGTGGACGCCGCTCGAACGGGCGCTGCTGCCCATCCGCCCCATCCGGCGCGGCGACGTCGTGGTCTTCAAGTACCCCGAAGACCCGACGCGCGACTTCATCAAGCGCTGCGTCGGGCTGCCGGGCGACACGGTGGAGATCGTCGACAAGCAGCTCTACATCAACGGCCGGGCGGTGGCCGACGCGAGCTACACCTACCACGCCGACCGCCGCACCTTCGCGCGCGGCTCGGCGCTCGCGGGCTGGAGCATCCGCGACAGCTTCGGTCCCTACACCGTGCCGCCGGCCCACTACTTCTGCCTGGGGGACAACCGTGACAACTCGCGCGACTCGCGGGTCTGGGGGCCGGTGCCGGAGAGCCACGTCAAGGGCCGGGCCTTCATGGTCTATTGGTCGACCGCGGAGGGGGGCGAGAGCTCCGAGTGGCCGGGCCTGGCCGGCAAGCTCCGCCAGCTCGGGCGCCTCGCCCGCCGCTTCGCGAGCGCCACCCGCTGGGAGCGGACGTTCGAGATCGTGCGCTAGACTGCACGCCCCACTGCCTGGAGGAGATCGACGATGCGGCGCAGGTCCGAACGCGGCGACGGCAATGTCGGGTGCATCGTCTGGCTGCTGGTGCTGGTCCTGGCGGTGGCCATCGGCTGGAAGGCGATCCCGGTCAAGATCCGCACTTCGCAGCTCTACGATTACATGGTGGAGCTGTCGAAGTTCTCGGCCCAGGCGCCGCCGGAGGAGCTCGAGCTGCGGATCCTGCAGCGGGCGCGCGAGCTCGAGCTGCCGCTGACCAAGGAAGGCGTGGAGGTGCAGCGGATCGGCGACCGGATCAAGCTGGAGGCCCACTACGCGGTGCCGCTCGACTACCCCGGCTACACCCACGAGTGGAGCTTCAATCACGTGGTGGACCGGCCGATCTTCATCTTCTAGCCTAGGTCGGTGCGCAAGGGCGGTTGGCTCACCATCCTCGGGGCCGGCCTCCTGCCCGGCGTCCTCGCGGGCGCGCAGGTCGCCGGGCTGCTGTTCTTCCTCAACCCCGCCCTCCCCTTCCGCGGCGAGCCGTTCGCCCGCGCCGTCCTCCAGTACGGTCTCCTCCTGGGCCTCGCCGGGCTCGCCGCGCAGCTCCCCTGGACCTGGGGGCGGCCGCGCCGCGCGGGCCGGCTGCTCCCCTGGGCGCTCACCGCGGCGCTCGCCGCCGCCGCCCTCCTCGACGCCGCGCACGCCTCCTACTACGCCTACTACCTGCCCGCCGGGATCAACCGGCGCCTCCTCAAGGCCGCGCTCTGGCTCGCGGTCGCCGCCCTGGCCGGCTTCTACACCGCCCTCCTCCACACCCTCCGGGGACGGCGCTACGGCCGGCGCAGCCGCTGGTTCCTGGGGCTCCTCGCGGTGCTCTCGGTCTACGTGCTGATCGAGCGGCGGGAGTCCTTCCGGCCGCGCCCCGAGCCGCCGCGGCGGGCGCCGGTCGTCGAGCGCGGCGCGCGGCCGCGCCTCTGGGTGGTCGGCCTCGACGCGGCGACCCTCGACGCCGTCCTGCCGCTCGCGGCGCAGGGGCGCGTGCCTTTCCTGGCGCGGCTGCTCGAGGAGGGGGCGTACGGGCGGCTCGCCTCCTTCACCCCGCGCCGGCCGGCCGCGCTGTGGACGACGCTCGCGACCGGCAAGCACCCGGCGCGGCACGGCGTCCTCGGCGGCGTGCGCTACCGCGCGCGCTTCCTCGGGCCGGACCCGGAGCTGCGCCTGCTGCCGGTGGGGATCGGCTTCGAGCGCTGGGGAGTGCGCGCGGCGCGCGGCGAGCCGCCCGGCGCGGGGCGGGAGGCGGCGACGCTCTGGGAGGTGCTGCCGCGGCTGGGGGCGGCGAGCGCGGTCGTGGGGTGGCCGGCGGCGAGCGCCGCGCCGGGGCTGCCGGCCTTCGTCGTCGGCGAGCGCGAGCTGCCCGGGCCCGCCGCGGGGCTCGCCGGCGACGCCCGGCGGCTCGCCGCGGCGGCGGCGCTCGTCGCGCGCCGGCCCGAGGTGGAAGCCTGCTTCATCGTCTTGCCGGGGCTCGCCGAGGTCTCGCGCCGCGCCTTCGGCGGCTGGGCCGCGGCGACCTTCGACGGCGCGCGCGGTGCGGCCGAGGCGCGCGCGGCCGCGCGGCTGGCGAGCTACTACGAAGCGCTCGACGCGCGCCTCGCGCGGCTCTGGGAGGGCGGGCGCGGGCCGCGCCTCCTGGCGGTCGTCTCGGCGCACGGCGTCGAGGCGCCCGGCAGGTCGGCGCGTCTCTGGGCGGAGCTGACCGGCGGCGAAGGGGTGGGGGGGCGGCTCGACACCGCGCCCGACGGCGTGCTGATGCTCTACGGCGATGGCGTTCGGCGGCGGTCGCTGCTGACCGGGGCGCGGCTGGTGGACCTGGCACCGACCCTGCTCTACGCCTTGCGCCTGCCGGTGGCGCGCGATCTCGACGGGCGGGTCTTGACCGAGGCGTTCGACCCGGCCTTCCTGGCCGCCCAGCCGCTGACCTTCCTCCCCTCCTACGAAGGGCTGATCGAGCGGCGGCGCTAGCCGGTCCGCTCGCGCCCGACGGGCACGAGCTTCGGCACCGGCGCCGCTTCGCGCTGCATCGCGCAGCGCCCCTCGAAGAGCGCGCCGTCTTCGATGACCAGCGACGGCGTCTCGAGCTCGGCGAAGAGCTTGCCGCCCGGCGCGATCTGCACCCGCCGCGAGGCCTGGACGGTGCCGCGCACGGTGCCGGTCACGTAGAGCGCGCCGATCTTCAGGTCTCCTTCCACCTCGCCGCTCTCGCCGACGACCAGGTCCCCTTCCGAGGCGACCTTGCCCTGGAAGCGGCCGTCCACCCGGAACGAGGTCTCGAAGCGCAGCTCCCCTTGCGTCGAGCTGCCGCTGTCGAGGAACCCGTTGAGGGCACTCCGTTTCGCCTCCTGTTTGAATTTCATCTCAGGTCTCCATTGATAGCGGCAACCCACGAGAGGGTCGGGCGGGGGCATCCCCTTTCCACCTTGAGGGTGGGAAGGGGACCGAGGGGTTGGGGGGTGATCCGATCAATGCAGTTGAGCGCATCGCCCTCCTCACCCAAGCCCTCTCCCCGGTCACTTAGCACCGCCCATCAGCGCTTCGTACAACCGGATCAACTCCTCCTCCGAGTGGAAGTGGATGCGAAGCGTGCCGCCCTTGCCGCGGCGATGGATCTCGACCCGCGTCTGCAGGCGGCGGGTCAGCTTCTCGGCCGCCGCGGCGGCGTTCGCTTCGGGCGGCGGCGCGGCGCGGCGGGCGCCCGGCGCCGCGGCGCCGCTGTCCCCGGCGGCCTCACCCGCCAGGCGCTCCAGCTGGCGCGCCGACAGGCCCTCGCGCACCGCGCGCTCGGCCATCGCCACCTGCCGGTCGCGGTCGGCGAGCGCCAGGAGCGGTCGGGCCTGCCCGGCGGTGAGGCGGCCGTCACGCAGCATTTGCTGCACCTCTTCCGGGAGCTTCAGGAGCCGCAGGGCGTTCGCCACCGCCGGGCGGCTCTTCGCCACCCGCGCCGCGATCTCCTCCTGCGACAGGCCGAACTGGTCCTGGAGCGCGCGGAAGGCCTCCGCTTCTTCGATCGGATTCAGGTCGCTGCGCTGGAGGTTCTCGACCAGGGCGAGCTCGAGGAACTCGCGCTCGTCGCCGACCTGGCGGACGACGACCGGCACCGCCGCGAGCCCGGCCCGGCGCGCCGCACGCCACCGGCGCTCCCCCGCAACAATCGTATAAGTGCCGTCGTAAGAAGGGGTTACAACGAGCGGCTGGACAACGCCCTGGGCGCGGATCGAGCTCGCCAGCTCCTCCAGCGCCGCCTCGTCGAAGGCGCTGCGCGGCTGCAGGCGGTTGGGGCGGAGGCGATCGACCGGCAGCTCGGTCACCGCCGCCGGCGCCTCGGACGGCGCGATCAGCGCGTCGAGCCCGCGCCCGAGACGGCGCCTGCGGCTCGCGCTCAAGCGGCTCTCCGCAGGAACTCGCGGGCCAGGGCCAGGTACGCCTCGGCGCCGCGCGACTTGATGTCGTACTGGATGATCGGCAGGCCGTGGCTCGGCGCCTCGGCCAGGCGGACGTTGCGCGGCACCACCGTCTCGAAGACCTTGTCCGCGAAGTGGCGGCGGATCTCCTCCGCCACGTCGCGCGAGAGGTTCGTGCGTTCGTCGTACATGGTGAGGAGGATGCCGGCGATCGTGAGCTGCCGGTTGAGCCCCGCCTGGATGCGGCGGACGGTGGCCAGGAGCTCGGTCACCCCCTCCAGTGCGAAGTACTCGCACTGGAGCGGCACCAGCACCCCGTCGGCGGCGGCGAGGGCGGCGACCGTCAGGTGGCCGAGCGATGGGGGGCAGTCGAGGAGGATTGTGTCGTAGCCCGAGGCGACCGGCGCGAGGACCTCCCGCAGCCTCGCCTCCCAGCCGCTCTGCCCCACGAACTCGATCTCGACGCCGACGAGGTCGCGCTGCGCGGGCGCCAGGTCGAGGTGCGGGAACCCGGAGGGGCGGATGGCGGCGGCGAGCGGCGCCTCGCCGGTGAGCACGTGGTAGAGGTGCGGCGGCGCCGCGTCCCCACCCAGGCCGCGTGTGGCGTTGCCTTGCGGGTCGCAATCGACGAGGAGCACCCGGCGCTCCAGCGCCCCGAGGGCGGCGCCGAGGTTGATCGCCGTGGTGGTCTTCCCCACCCCACCCTTCTGGTTGGCGATGGCGATCGTGAGGGTCATGGCGTGCGATGGGCGGCGGCCGCGGCCGGCCGGAACTCCAGGATGCGGCGCCGAGCGCTCCCCGGGAGCCGCACCTCGCGGCCCGGTACGAGCCCCGGCGGCAGCGGCGGCTCCTCACCGCCGGCCCAGAGCAGGACGCGCCCCTCCGGCCCGAAGCGCGCGGCGAGGGCGGCAAGCACCTCCGGCTCGAGCCGCAAGGCCCGAAGGGTGACGACCCCGATGCTCTCTGGAAGGCCCGCCGGCAGCGGGAGGCGGACTCTAGCATTGAGGCAGCGGCAGGGCAACGCGGCGCGGCGCGCCGCGGACTGCAGGAAGGCCCACCTCCGCTCGCGCGCCTCGACGAGCGTGACGGCGAGGTCGGGGCGGGCGGCGGCGAGGACGAGGCCGGGGAAGCCGGCGCCGGAGCCGACGTCGAGGAGGTCGGCGGGGCCCTCCGGCAGGAGTGGCAGGGCCGCGAGGGACTCGCCGAAGTGGCGCTCGAGGACCTCTTGCGCGGTGCCGGGGCCGATCAGGTTGAGCTGGCCGCTCCAGCGCCGGAGCTCCTCGTAGTGTGCGTAGAGCGCGTCGAGCGTGTGCGGCGACAGGGGCGCGGGAGAGAGCGCCAGCAGGGTGTTGTCGAACCGTCCGCGAGGGATCGCCGGGATCGAGTGGCGGGCCGATTGTTTCACGTGAAATCTCGTCGGCGGTCCGAAACTGGTTCCATTCGGTCCTGGAATGGGGAATTGCGGTCCGAAAATGGACCATCCGGACGGTCGCCGCGGCATCCAGGAGCCCAGGTCACGAGATTTTGGTCTCGGATTGGTCCTTTTCGGTCCGAGAAACTGCCGTTCGGGTGCTCGAAAGGTGCCGACGAGGAGTCGTGGAAGGCGCCGCGGTCCGAAAAGATGCGGGAACGGTCCGAAAAGATAAGGGAACGGTCCGAGAAACTCACGTACCAGCGCCTGGTACCAGGGGAACGGCGGCCGAAACGGGGGTTTCGGTCCGAAAATCTTCCGTTTCGGTCCGAAAACTAGACCGGCCGGATGGTGACGCGCTTGAAGTACCCGTCGCCTTCGCTCTCGGTCTCGACGGCGGGATCGTCGGCGAGCGTGATGTGGACGATCCGGCGGTCCGCCGGGTTCATCGGCTCCAGTGTCCGGGCCCGTCCCTTCCGCCGGACCTCGTCTGCCTCGCGCTGGGCAAGGCTGCGCAGGCGCTCCTCGCGGATGTCGTGGAAGTTGTCGCAGTCGACGCGGCAGGGGATCGGCTCGCCAGCGAGCCCGCGGACCAGCCGCGGCAGCAGGTGCTCGATGGCGCGCAGCAGCTCCCCCTCCTCGCCCGAGCAGAGGGCGGTGTCGTCGCCGGAAAGCTCGATCTCGAGCCGCCCCTGCCCCTGGTGGATGTGGAACGACAGCTCGAGGGCGGCTACCTCCATCAGGTGGCGCAGCCCGCGCTCGGCCGCCTCGGCGACCGGGCCGCTCGCCGGCGGATAGCGCTCCGAGGTCCGCCGCGGCGCGTCGGGGAGGGCGATCAGCCCCTCGGCCTCGCGCTCGGCGGTCTCGGGCAGGGCGCGGTTGCCCCGCGGCCAGCCGCCGTGGGGCGCCGCCGGCGCCGTCCGCGGGCGCGCGAACCGCCCTCCCGGCGCCCGCCGCGGCTCTTTCGGCTCCCAGCCGCCTTCGCGCCGCCCGCCATGCTCGCCGCGCCCGCCGCGGTCGCCGAAGGGCCTTCCGCCGCGCGGCGCCCCGCCGCCCGCCTCCCGCCGCTCCGGCCGCCGCTCGGGCCGCCTCTCCGGTCCGTGCCCCGGCGGCTCGCGCCGCTCCGCGCTCCGCTCCTCGGGCGGCGCGGCAGTTCCGCCCTCCGCCTCGGTAGGCGCGGCCGGCGCTCCGGCCGCCCGCCGCGGATTGTCGGGATCGACTTCGATCATCACCTTGCGCGCCGTCCTCAGGAAGCCGTG
>DASWHY010000237.1:0-4147 GCA_036397955.1 Thermoanaerobaculia bacterium
CCCCGGCGATCGCCGCGCCGATCGCGGCGTGCCTCTCGCGGGCGGAGCGTACGCGGTGGCCCGCGGCGCCGGCCGGAGCGGCGAGCGTCACCGGCCCGCTCACCAAGGTGACGCGGGCCCCCCGGGCCACCGCGCGCGACGCGAGCGCGAACCCCATCTTGCCGCTCGAGCGGTTGCCCAGGAAGCGGACCGGGTCGATCGGCTCGTGGGTGGGGCCGGCGGTGACCAGGACGATGCGCCCGGCGAGCTGCGCGCCGCCGCCCGCGGCGGCGCGGCCGCGCGCCGCCGCCCAGGCCTCCTCCACCGCGGCGGCGATCGCCTCCGGCTCGGCCATCCGCCCCATCCCGCTCTCTCCCGAGGCGAGCGGCCCTTCGACCGGCCCGACGAGACGGGCGCCCCGCCTGCGCAGGGCGTCGAGGTGGTCCTGGAGCGGCGCCTTCTCCCACATCCAAGGGTGCATCGCGGGGGCGAGCACCAGCGGCCCGGGGAAAGCGAGGGCGGTGGTGGTCAGGAAGTCGTCGGCGAGACCCAGGGCGAGGCGGCCGAGCAGGTGGGCGGTGGCCGGGGCCACGCACAGCACCTCGGCCCACCGCGCGGCGGCGATGTGCCCCTCCTCGCCGCTGCCGGTCGGGGAGAGGTACTCCTCCTGCCAGACGGGGTATCCGGTGAGGACTTCGAGGGTCAGCGGGGTGACGAACGCGGCGGCGCCGCGCGTCACCGCGCAGCGCACCTCGTGGCCGCGCTCGCGCAGCCGGCGGACCAACTCGGCCGCTTTGTAGGCGGCGATGCCGCCGCTGACTCCCAGGAGGACGCGGATCGGCCGCTCCCCGCTAATGGACCTCGGCCGCCGCCGCTTCCTCGCCGGCCTCCTCGGCCGGCGGCTCGGGCTGCGGCGCCGGGCCGTAGTCCCACTCCACCATGTCGCCGTGGATCTCCTCCATGGCGAGAAGGGTGGGCTTCTTCTTCTCGGCGTCGCGCTTGGGGCGCGCGCCGCGCATGAGCTGCTCGGCGCGCTTGGCGGCGAGCAGCACGAGTCGGAACTTGCTGTCGATCTGTGGCGGCATATACGGTTCCATGCGTCCTCATCGGACCGGCGGCGGGGGGCCGCCGGTGCTGCTTGGTGGGCTCAGACCCGTTCCTGGAAGCTGGCCAGGACCTCCTGGATGCGCTCCCGCATCCGCTCCTGGCCGTGGCGCTTTTCGAGGATGATCGCCGCCAGGACTTCCCCGGCCCGGCGGGCATCGTCATTGATTATAACGTATCGGTAGCGGTCGTAACGGCTGATCTCCCAAATGGATACGTGCAGGCGGCGGCGGATGGCGTCGGGGTCGTCCAAGCCGCGCCCGGCGAGACGCGCCGCCAGGGCCTCGTAGGAGGGGGGCAGGACGAAGATGCTCTGCGCCTCCGGGTGGCGGGCGAGCACCTGCTCGGCCCCCTGGACGTCGATGTCGAGCACCACGTCGGTCCCCTGCTCGAGCCGCGGGAAGACCTCCCGTTTGGCGGTCCCATACTGGTTGCCGTGCACGACCGCCCACTCCAGGAACTCGCCGGCCTCGACCATGCGCTCGAACTCGGCCGCGGCGACGAAGTGGTAGTCGCGGCCGTCCACCTCACCCTCGCGCGGCCGGCGGGTGGTGTGGGAGACCGAGTAGGCGATCTCGCCGGTGGCGCCGAGGCGGCCGTCGAAGAGGCTGCGGATGAGAGTCGTCTTGCCCGCGCCGGAGGGCGCGGAGACGATGAACAGCTCGCCCCGCATGAGCGCCGGATCGTAGCAGACGGTCATTCGACGTTTTGGACTTGTTCCCGCAGCTGCTCGCAGAGCACCTTGCCGTCGAGGACGGCGCGGACCATGTCGGTGTGACGGCCCTTGGCGCCCAGCGTGTTGAGCTCGCGGAAGACCTCCTGGGTCAGGAAGTCGAGGCGCTTGCCGGCCGGCTCGCGGGCGCCCATCACCTCGCGGAAGTGCTGGAGGTGGGAGGCGAGCCGGTCCAGCTCCTCGCGCACGTCGCTGCGGTCGACGAGGAGCGCCACCTCCTGCACCAGCCGCGGCTCCTCCACCGCCTGCCCGCGCAGCAGCTCGGCGAGCCGCCGCGACAGCCCGGCGGCCAGCTCCTCGCGCGCCGGGCCCTGCAGCGCCTCGAGGCGCTCGACGACCTCGGCGAGCCCTTCCAGCCGGCGCTCCAGCGCCGCCGCCAGGTGCCGCCCTTCGAGGTCGCGCCCGGCGTCGAGCTGGTCGAGGGCCTCCTCGGCCACCCGCAGCAGCAGCGCCTCGTCCTCGCCGCTCCACTCGTCCGGCTCGAGCTCGACGCGGAAGGCCTCCGGCAGGCGGAGGAGGTCGCCGGCGGTGAGCTCGCCGGCGATCAGGCCCTGCGACACCAGGTCGTGGGTGGCGGCGTGGGCGGCGCGGACGACGCCCATGTGGAGCTCGACTCGCGCCTGCCGCTCGCCCAAGGCCCGCGCCTCGACGCGCGCCTCCACGCGCCCCCGCGCCACGTGCGCGGCGATGCGCTCGCGCAGCGCGGCTTCGCTGCCGCGCGCCGCCTCGTCGAGCCGCGCCTGCACGTCGAGGAAGCGGTGGTTGACGGCGCGCAGGGCCACCGTCACCGCGTGCCGGCGGTTCTCGCCCGAGGCCTGTCCGAATCCGGTCATACTGCGCATCGTTCGTTCTCCGTCATTTCTGGGCCAACTCCTCCGCCCGCGCTTCGGCGGCGTGCAGCCGCCGCCCGAGCTCCTCGGCGTAAGCGGGAACCTCGGCGTCGCGCGGCACCGCCAGCGGCTCACCGCAGACGAAGTGCACGGTCGCGAGCGGCAGCGGCACGACGAAGCGGTCCCAGCTCGCCAGCCGCCGGCGGCGCGTCGCGGCGTAGGCCACCGGCTGGATCGGGAAGCCGGTCGCCGCCGCCGCCAGGATCACCCCCGGCTGCACCACCCCGGCCGGGCCGCGCGGGCCGTCAGGGGTGAAGGCGAGGTCCCAGCCGGCCTTCGCCTTGCGCAGCAGCTCGCGCAGCCCCACCGCGCCGCCGCGGCTGGTCGAGCCGCGCGAGGAGTCGATGCCCAACCGCGCCACGGTGCGCGCGATCAGCTCGCCGTCCCGGCTCGCCGAGACCAGCACCGAGATCCGCCGCCCGCGGTAGACGTACGGCATGAGCAGCAGGTGGCGGTGCCAGAAGGCGATGATGAAGCGCTCGTCGTTGGCCTCCCAGCGCCGCTGCGCCGCGTCGCCGTGCCAGCGCACCCGCAGCGTGGCGCGCAGCCCGCGGATGACGGCGGCGGCCAGGAAGGAGACGACCGCGGTCCCCAGGCGCCGCTCCTCACACCCTGAACTGCAGGTCGTACAGCCGCTTGTACCGCCCGCCGAGCGCCAGCAGCTCGTCGTGCGAGCCCTCCTCGACGATCCGCCCGCTGTCCATCACCACGATGCGGTCGGCCCGCATCACCGTCGACAGGCGGTGGGCGATGACCAGCGTCGTCCGCCCCTGCATCAGGTTGTAGAGCGCCTTCTGCACCAGCGCCTCGGACTGGCTGTCGAGCTGCGAGGTGGCCTCGTCGAGGATCAGGATCGGCGCGTTCTTGAGCAGCGCGCGGGCGATCGCCAGGCGCTGCCGCTGGCCGCCCGAGAGGCGCTGGCCGCCCTCGCCGATCACCGTGTCGTAGCCGCGCTCCATCTCCATGATGAACTCGTCGGCGTAGGCCGCGGCCGCCGCCTCGCGCACCCGCTCGAGCGGCAGGTCGGAGCGGCCGTAGGCGATGTTGTTGCGCACGGTGTCGTTGAACAGCACCGTCTCCTGCGTCACCAGGCCGATCAGCGCCCGCAGGCTGCGGAGCTTCAGGTCGCGGATGTCGATGCCGTCGATCGTCACCCGCCCGTCGTCAGGGTCGAAGAAGCGCGGCAGGAGGTTGACGAGCGTCGACTTCCCCGCCCCCGAATGGCCGACCAGGGCCACGATCTCGCCGGCGCGGATCGGCAGCTCGACGCCGCGCAGGACCGGCGTCCGCTCGTAGCCGAAGGAGACCCCCTCGTAGTGCACCCCGTCGCGCACCGTGTCGAGGGTGCGGGCGCCGGCGCGCTCGGCGACCTCGTTGGGGATCGCCAGCAGCCGCGAGACGCGCTCGCCGGCGGCGGTCGCCTCCTGGAGGATGAGGTTCA
>DASWHY010000238.1:0-1682 GCA_036397955.1 Thermoanaerobaculia bacterium
GTCTCCTTCCCGATGTGGTTTTTCCGCATGCGGCTGGAGAGCGGGGAGGACGTGGCGGTCGAGCCCGCCGCCCCGACGCCGGTGCCGCAGCTCGCCGACCTCGACGTGCCGGCGGGGAAGCTCGAGCCGTACGCGCCGGAAGGGGGCGACGTCGAGGAGGTCGCCGCCGGCGTGCCGCTGGCGACGGCGCGCGGCTGGGTGCCGCGGCTGCGGGGGGAGATCGAGCCGAGCGAGACCGCCCTCGTCCACGTCCCGCTCTGGCGCTGCCGCTACCGCTTCCGCGAGCAGCCCTACCTCGCCTTCGTCGACGGCTCGACCGGCGCCGTCCTGGCCTCCGTCTTCCCGGCCAAGTCGGAGAGCCCGTACTACCTGGTCGCCGGGCTCGGGCTCCTGCTCTTCCTCGGCGAGGGGCTCTTGATCTCGAACCTCCTGCTCAAGGCGGCGGCCTACCTGGCGACCGCCGTGCCGCTCGCCCTCGTCGCGTGGTTGGTGGCGCGCAAGGTCTGACGGCGCCGGCGGCGGCCGCCGAGACGCCGGTGGCCGCGGCCGCCGCAGCGCCCGCCGCGGCGGTGCGCGGCCTCTCCTGCCCGGCCTGCGGCGGCGCCCTGGAAGTCGCGCCCGGGCTGCGCGTCCTCGCCTGCCCCTTCTGCGGCACCCACCTCCTCGCCACCGGCGAGGCCGGCGTGCGCCGTTTCAGCGTCGAGCCCAAGCTCGACGCCGCCGCGGCGCGCGGCGCGGCGGTCGCCTGGCTGGCGGCGGGTTGGAACAAGGACCCGCGCCTCAAGCGCGAGGCCGAGCCGGCCGAGTCCTTCCTCTGCTTCCTCCCCTTCTTCCGCATCCAGGCCGACGCCGTCGGGCTCGCCCTCGGCACCGAGGAGCGCCGGCGCACCGTCGGCTCCGGCAAGAACCGGCGCACGGAGACCTACGAGGTGGACGTCGAGCGCACCGTCGAGCGCGAGTTCGACGAGACCTCCGCCGCCGTGCAGATGGCGGAGTGGGGTGTGCAGCGGGTGAACCTCGTCGGCGACCGGCTGCTGCCGCACGACGCCGAGGCGCTGGAGAGCGCCGGCATGGTCTTCCCGCCCACCCGCTCGGAGGTCGAAGCTCGCGCCGCGGCGCTCGCCCGCTGCCGCGAGGAGGCCGATCCCGCCAAGGGGATGAAGCGCGTCCGCTTCCGCTTCCTCGAGACCCTGCGCGAGCGGCTGAGCGTCATCTGGTACCCCCTCTGGGTCGTGCGCTACCGCTTCCGCGGCCGCTCCTACCAGGTGCTGGTGGACGCCGAGGACGGCTCGCTCGCCTACGGCAAGGCGCCGGGCAACGACCTCTATCGGGCGCTGATGCTCGTCGGCGCCGAGGCGGCGGCCTGCTTCCTCTTCACCTCGACGCTGCAGCACCTCGTCGACTCCGACGACGGCTGCGGCGTGGTCATCGGCGCCGGCGCCCTGGCCCTCGCCATCCTCGCCTGGGGCTGGCGCCGCTTCCGCTGGGGCGGCGAGGTGGTCGAGGGGAGCGGCGTCGTCGCCGAGCGCGCGGCGGGCGGCGCGCTGGCGGCGGTCAAGTCGCTGCTGCCGCGCGGTAGCTTCGGCCGATGACGACCGGCTTCCGCCTGGTGCGCCTGCAGTGCCCGCAGTGCGGCTCCGGCATCGCCGCCGAGGGGGAGGACGTCGTCTACTACTGCGTCT
>DASWHY010000239.1:0-5583 GCA_036397955.1 Thermoanaerobaculia bacterium
TCGCCGGCGGTGACCGTCTCGCGCGCCGCCGCGGCCTCGACCGCGATCCCCGCCGCCGCGGCCAGCCCGGATTCCGCGATCGCCGCCTTCTCGGCGATCAGCTCCGCCGCCTGCCGCTCGGCGTCGCCGGCCCCCGGCCCCTCCAGCTCGGCGTGCGCCGCGCGCAGGTGGCCGAGCGCCTCGGCCAGCCCCGGCACCGCCGCCGACAGTCGCGTCGGATTGAGCTCGGCGCGGGTGCGCACCGCCGCGCGCTCGGCGGCTTCGAGGTGCCCCGCCACGCGCTCCCGGCGCGCCGCGTCCGCGACGCCCGCCGCCATCGCCGGCAGGCGCGTGTCGACGCCGGCGAAGAGGTCCTTGGCCGCGGCGCCCTCCCCGCCGTCGACCCACGCCACCCGCGCCTGCCGCGGCCCGAGGTCGAGCAGCCGCCCCATGTCCTGCGAGCGGTGCTCGCTGCGGCTCGCCATCGCGAGCTGGAAGATCGAGCGGCCGGTGAGCCAGTCGATGATCCCGGTCTCGAGGGTCAGCGTCGTCGCCTCGCGGTCGAAGCCGGTCGAGCGGTAGAGCGCCCGCGGCCGCCACGGCGGGAGCCCTTCGGCCAGGAGCCGCGGCGCGGCCGCCGGATCGCCGGCGGCGCTGTACGCCTCGTGCGCGATCACGCCGGCCGCCTGGTGCTGGCCGTGGTTGGGGTGCGGCGTGCCGCGGAAGACCGACACCACGACCTGCGGCTTGAAGCGGCGGACGACGCGTACCACGTCCTCGAGCAGCACCTCGCGCGGCCAGCGGGTGAACGTCTCCTCCAGCGAGCGGGTGTAGCCGAAGTCGTAGGCGCGGGTGAAGAACTGCCGGCCGCCGTCGATCGCCCGCGCGGCGAGGAGCTCGCGGCTGCGCAGGATGCCGAGCTCGACCCCGAGCTCCGGGCCGATCAGGTTCTGCCCGCCCTCGCCGCGCGACAGCGAGAGGTACGCCGCCTCGCCGCCGAGGCCGCGCGCGACGAGCGTCAGGAGCTGCGTGTCCTCGTCGTCGGGGTGCGCGCCGACGACCAGCAGCCGCTGGTGCGTGGTGAGCCGCGCCAGCGCCCGCTCGACGGCCGGGAAGCCGCCGGTCGTCGGCGGCTCGAGCGCCGGCGGTGCGACGCCGGCCCCGGCGCGCGGCGGCGCGGCGAGGGCGGCGGCGAGGAGGAGGCAAAGGGCGGCGAGCGCCCGCACGGTTCGAGGCATGGGTTCTCCGGGTCGCGCGGCGCGGCAGTCTAGCAGTGCGCCCTCAACGCCTTGACGTCCGGCGGCGTAGACCTTGCAGCAGAACCCGCCACACCATCGTGGCACCCACAGGAGAAAATCGACGATGCTCCGGAGTCCGATCCACCTCCCCCGGCAGCCGCAGGCGATCGTTCTGGCCGGCGCGCTGCTCCTCGCCGCGCTGCCCGCGCACGCGGCCCTCTTCACCCCCACGCAGACGGCCGACGACAATGGCGCCTGCGACGCCGACTGCTCGCTGCGCGAAGCGGTCCTCGCCGCCAACGCCAACCCGGGCGCCGACGTGATCGTCCTCGGCCCCGGCGTCTACGACCTGACGATCGCCGGCGCCGGCGAGGACGCGGGAGCGACCGGCGACCTCGACGTCACCGGCGAGCTGGTCATCGCCGGCGACGGCGCCGCGAGCACCGTCCTGGCGGGCACCGCCGGCGATCGGCTGCTCGACCTCCACGGCGCCCCGCTCGAGCTGCTCGACCTCACGCTGCGCACCGGCAGCGCGAACGGCAACGGCGGCCTGGTGCGCAACCTGGACGGCGAGCTGACCGTCTCGCGCGGCGTCCTCACCGACGGACACGCGCTGGGCGCCACCAGCTTCGGCGGCGCGATCTACAGCGAGGGCGGCCTGACGGTGAACGAGAGCACGGTGTACGAGAGCTCCTCGAATGGCGGCGGCGGCGGAATCACCGCCAAGGAGAGCTTCGACCTCGTCAACTCCACCGTCTCCGGCAACACGGCGAACGGTCTGGGCGGCGGCCTCTACCTCTTCGCCGGCGTCGAGGGGACGATCGCGAACGCGACGATCACCCACAACCTGGCGCAACGCGGCGGCGGCATCTTCGTCGAAAGCGCCGCCTTCCTCGGCGGCAACCCCGACTTCCGCAACACGATCCTCGCCGGCAACACCGCCCCCCAGGACCCCGACTGCGCCGGCTCGCCCGACTCGCTCGGCTTCAACCTGGTGGGGGTTGGCGGCGGCTGCTTCGACTTCACCGCCGTGAACCACGACCTCGTCGGCACGCCGGCCGCGGCGCTCGACCCGCAGCTCGGCCCGCTCGGCGACAACGGCGGCCCGACACCCACCCACGCGCCGGCGGCGGCCAGCCCGGCGGTGAACGCCGCCAACCCGGCGGCGCCGGGACTCGGCGGCAACGCCTGCGAGCCGATCGACCAGCGCGGCGCCGAGCGCCCCGGCACCGGCAGCGCGCGCTGCGACATCGGCGCGGTCGAGCTCACCGGCCTGTGCGTCCCCGGCGGCACCACCCTCTGCCTGGAGGAGGGCCGTTTCCAGGTCACCGCGCGCTGGACGATCCCCTCCGGGCAGACCGGCGCCGCGCAGGCGGTCCAGCTCACCGACGAGGCCGGCTACTTCTGGTTCTTCTCGCCGGACAACCTCGAGGTGACCGTCAAGGTGCTCAACGCCTGCGTGCCGACCTTCAACCGCTACTGGGTCTTCCTCGCGGGGCTCACCAACGTGAAGGTCGACATCGTCGTCACCGACACCAAGACCGGCCAGGTCAAGACCTACACCAACCCCCAGGGCCGCGTCTTCCGCACCATCCTCGACACCCAGGCCTTCGCCACCTGCCCGTAGCGCCGCCAGGCGCTCCCCTCTCCCGCCCCGCGCCCGTGTGTGCCGCACACGGGCGCGGCGGCCCTCGGCCTTTTTGCATACAATGCACCTCCGTTCCGAGATTCCGATGCGCCGCCGCCGTCCCCCTCGCCTGTCGCGCCCGTCGCTCGCCCTCGCCGCGCTGCTCGTGCCGCTCGCCGCGGCGGCGCCGGTGGAGGCGGCCCTGTTCGTCCCCAACAAGACCGCGGACACCTTCGACGGCGCCTGCGACGCGGACTGCTCGCTGCGCGAGGCGATCGCCGCCGCCAACGCCCGCCGCGGCCCCGACGTCGTGGTGCTCGGGCCCGGGATCTACGTGCTCACGCGGGCCGGCGCCGGGGAGGACGCGGGGGCGACCGGCGACCTCGACGTGACCGACGACCTCGACCTCGTGGGCTCGGACCCGGCGGCCACGGTGCTCGACGGCGTCGGCCTCGACCGCGTGCTCGACGTCAATCGCGCACGCCTCGACGCCCAGGGGGTGACGGTGCGCAACGGCGCCGTCGAGGGCGACGGCGGGGGGCTGCGCATCCGCTCCGGCGGCCTCACCCTGGGCGACGTCGTGGTGCGGGGCAACGTCGCGCGCGGGGGCTCCGGGGGCGGCATCTGGAGCTCCGGCGAGCTCACTCTCAACCGCGTGACGCTCGCCGACAACCTGGCCGACGTCCACGGCGGCGGCCTGGCGGCGCGGCAGGCGGTCGCGGCCGCCAACGCGACGGTCTCCGGCAACCGCGCCGACGTCGGCGGCGGGCTGTACCTCTTCCCCCCGGCCGGGGGCCGGATCGTCAATGCGACGATCACCGCCAACACGGCGGCGACCCGCGGCGGCGGCGTGATGGCGGAGAGCGCCCAGGCGGTGCTCTTCGGCAGCTCGATCCTGGCCGGCAACGGCGCGCCCGCCGACGCCGACTGCGCCGGTGCCGCCGGCTCCGGCGGCTTCAACCTGCTGGGGATCGGCGGCGGCTGCGGCGCCTTCGCCGCGGCGAAGGGGGACAAGGTGGGGAGCCCGGGGACGCCGCTCGACCCGCGTCTCGAGCCGCTGGCGAGCGCCGGCGGGCCGACCCCCACCCACCCGCTGACCGCGACGAGCCCGGCCGTGGACGCCGGCGAGCCGCCGCCGGGGGACGAGCCGCTGCCGGTGGGGCTCGGCTGCGAGCCCGTCGACCAGCGCGGCGCCGCGCGGCCGGGACAGGGGAGCGCGCGCTGCGACGCCGGCGCTTTCGAGCGCACCGACTCCTGCGTCCCGTCGGACACGGCGCTCTGCCTCGGCGGCGGCCGCTTCCGCGTCCGCGCGACCTCGAAGCTGGTCAAGCAGCCGGCCCGCCCGGCGGGAGCGGTCGAGCTCACCGGCGACTCCGGCGCCCTCTGGTTCTTCGACCCGGCCAACGTCGAGATGACGGTCAAGGTGCTCGACGCCTGCGCCATCTCCGGCCACTACTGGGTCTTCCTCTCCGGCTTGACCGACGTCGAGGTGACGGTCGTCGTCGAGGACACCGCGGCCGGGGCCGCCAAGACCTACGTCCACGCCCGCGGCACCCCGTTCACGCCGATCCTCGACACCGCCGCCTTCGACACCTGCGAATGACCGCCGAGACCGTCATCAGCCGCCCGCGCCGCGCCGCCCTGCTCGCCGCCCTCCTGCTCGCCGCCGCGCCGGCGGCGCACGGCGCGGTGCTCACCGTCACCAAGCCCGCCGACACCCTCGACGGCGTCTGCGACTCCGACTGCTCGCTGCGCGACGCGGTCGTGGCGGCCAACGCCCGCCGCGGCCGCGACGTCATCGTGCTGCCGCCGGGCGTCTACCGCCTGAGCCGGGCCGGCTCCGGCGAGGACCACGCCGCCACCGGCGACCTCGACGTGCGCTACCCGCTCACCGTCATCGGCGCGGGCGCGGACAAGACCGCCATCGACGGCGGCGGGCTCGACCGCGTGTTCGACGCCCTGGGCGCCAGCCTCGAGCTGCTGGGTCTGGCGGTGCAGGGCGGGCGGGTGGAGGGTTGGGGGGCCGGCATCCGCAGCACCGGCGAGCTCGGCGTCTACCAGACGCTCGTCCGCGGCAACGCGGCCCTGGGCAAGAGCGGCGAGGGGGGCGGCCTCTGGATCCAGGGCGACCTCGTCATGCACGAGAGCACGGTGGCCGAGAACCTGGCGGAGGGCTTCGGCGGCGGCGGGATCCTGACCCTGGGCGAGGAGGTCCTGCTCAACAACTCGACGATCTCGGGCAATCGGGCCCCGGGAAGCTCGCCCGCGGGATCTTTCGGCGGCTTCGGCGGCGGCCTCTTCGCCGCCAGCCGCGACGTGATCGTCTCGAACACCACGATCACCGGCAACGTCGCGGTGCTAGGCGGCGGTTACTGCGTCTTCGAGGAGGACGGGCCGTCGGGCGGCTTCCCCACACTGCCGCCGGGGATCGGCCTGCGCAACTCGATCCTCGCCGGCAACACCGCGGCCGCGGGCCCCGACTGCTCCGGCAGCTACACCTCCGACGGCTACAACCTGATCGGCAACAGCAGCGGCTGCCATCTGAACGTCGTCTCCACCGGCAACCTCGTCGGCACGCCGCAGCAGCCGATCGACCCCCGGCTCGGCCCGCTCGCCGACAACGGCGGCCCGACGCCGACGCACGCCCTGCTGCCCGGCAGCCCGGCCCTCGACGCCGGCAGCCCCAAGCCGTTCGAGATCGGCACCGCCTACTGCCAGGCCATCGACCAGCGCGGGCAG
>DASWHY010000240.1:0-1751 GCA_036397955.1 Thermoanaerobaculia bacterium
CCGGGAGCTGACGCGGCTCGAGTTCCTCTCCGAGGGGGCGGAGGGGGACGGCCCGGTCTACGTGTTCAGGCACGCGCTGACCCGGGACGTCGCGCGCGCGAGCCTCGCGCCGGCGCGCCGGCAGGCCCTCCACCTCGCGGCAGGGGTCGCGCTCGAAGGCCTCTATGCGGACCGGGTGGAGGAGGTCGAAGACCGGCTCGCCTACCACTTCTCGAAGGCCAAGCAGGCCGACAAGGCGGTCGAGTATCTCACGCGGCTGGCGGCGAAGGCGGCGCGGAGCTATGCGCACGTGGAGGCCGTCGCCGCCCTCGAGGACGCGCTCGCCCACGTCGAGCGCCTGCCGGCGCCGGAGCGGGACCGCCGGCGTCTGGGCGTGGTGCTACGCGCGGCGCAGTCGCTCTCGTTCCTCGGGCGGTTCCAGGAGGGTCTCGAGCGCCTCCTCAGGGAGGAGGCGCGCATCGAGCGGCTCGATCTGCCGTCCCTGGCCGGACCCTACTACCTCTGGCTCGCGTACACCGAGAGCCATCTGGGCCGGCACGACCGGGCGATCGCGAGCGCCCGCCGCGCGCTCGACGAGGCGCGGCGGTGCCGCGACGAGGCGACCATGGGCAAGGCCCACGTCGTCGTGGCGCAGGAGAGCTACTGGGCCGGGGAGCCGCTCCAGGGTCTCGCGGCCGGCGACCGCGCCGTGGAGCGGCTCGAGCGGTCGGGCGAGCGGTGGTGGCTCGGGCTCGCCCACTGGATCGTCGGCATCAACCACGTCATCCTGGGCGCCTTCGACGCGGCGCTCGAGGCGGAGGCGCGCGCCCTCGCGATCGGCGAATCCCTCGGCGACCCGCGGCTCCAGAGCTACGCGACCTGGAGCACGGGCTGGGTGCACGCGCTCCGCGGCGACGCCGAGGCGGCGCTGGAGGCGTGCCGCGCGGCCCTCGGGCGCGCGCCCGATCCCGTCAACACGGCGGTGGCCCAGGGGCATCTCGGGTACGTGCATCTCGAGCGGGGCGACCGGGCGGCGGTGCCGCTGCTCGAGGCGGCGGTCGGGGAGATGCGGCGGTTCGGGTTCCGGCGGCTCGAGGGCCGCTTCGCCACGTTCCTCGGCGAGGCCTACCTCCTGGACGGCCGCCTCGAGAAGGCGCGGGACCTGGTGCGGCACGGGCTCGAGGTCACCGCCGAGACGGGATACCGCTACGGGCTCGGCTGGGCGCAGCACGCGCTCGGCCGGATCGCCCAGGCGGCCGGCGCGCCGGCGGAGGCGGCCGCGCACCTCGGGGACGCGCTGCGGACCTTTCTCGGCGCCCAGGCGCGCTTCATGACGGGGCGCACGCAGCTCACGCTCGCCGAGCTGAGCGCGGCGCGCGGCGACCGGGCGGAGGCCGCGACGCGTCTCCGGGAGGCCCACGCCGTGTTCCGGGCGCTCGCCGTGCCCCGGTACGTCGAGCGGGCGGCGCGGCTCGCGGCCACGCTCGGGCTCGCGCTCCCGGAGGCGCCCCCGGCGTCGTACGTCGCGGTGGTGCGGCCGGGCGAGGACGCGGTGTTCGCGACCCTCGAGGCGCGCCGGGCGGACCTCAAGGTCGCGGAGGTGGTCTGGGACCGCCGGCTCGGCGAGCGGCGCCGCCAGGCCCGGCCGGTGGCGCTCGAGCGGCGCCGCGGCCAGCGCCGCGTCCCGCCGCCCGGTCCCGCCGCCGCCGCCGCCTTCTTCCTGTCGCCGTAGACGCCTGGGGAGGCCCCGGAGGGCCGTCGAGGCCCCCTCC
>DASWHY010000241.1:0-10060 GCA_036397955.1 Thermoanaerobaculia bacterium
GCCGGCGTCTCGCGGGCGCGTTGGAACACGGCGGTGCGCTTCTTCACCGCCCTCGGCTACGCCGTCGTCGAGCCCAACGTGCGCGGCTCGAGCGGCTTCGGACGGGCCTTCGAGATGGCTGACAACGGGCGCCTACGGCCCCACGCCCTGCGCGACGTCGAGACCGCGGCGCGCTGGACGGCGGCGCAGCCCTGGGCCGACCCGCAGCGCCTGGTGGTCTTCGGCGGCAGCTACGGCGGCTACACGGTGCTCGCCTCGCTCACCCGCGACCCCGCCATCTGGCGCGCTGGCGTCGACCTCTTCGGCGTCGCCAACATGCAGACCTTCCTGCGCACCACGATGGGCGTCATCCGCGAGCTCTTCCGCCTCGAGTTCGGCGAGCTCGGCAAGGACGACGCCTTCCTCGACTCGATTTCGCCGCTCCTCGTCGCCGACCGGATCGTCGACCCGCTCTTCGTCTACGCCGGCGCCAACGACCCGCGCGTGCCGCGCTCGGAGTCCGACCTCATCGTCGACTCGCTCCGCCGCCGCCGCGTCCCCGTCGAGTACATGGTCAAGGACAACGAGGGCCACTCCCTGGCCCGCCGCGAGAACGTCGTCGAGTTCTACGTCCGCGCCGCGCGCTTCCTCGAGCGAGCCCTGAGCGCGCCCTAGGTCCCTACCCCTCCACCCCCAGCACGTCGAACAGAAACGCGTAGTCGAAGGCGATCTCGCGCAGGTAGTCGTAGCGGCCGGAGGCGCCGCCGTGGCCGGCGCCCATGTTGGTCTTGAGCAGCAGGCGGTCGTCGCCTTTCTTGGTGGCCCGCAGCTTCGCCACCCACTTCGCCGGCTCCCAGTAGGCAACGCGCGGGTCGTTGAGCCCGGTCGTCACCAGCATCGGCGGGTACTCGACCGCCGCCACGTTGTCGTAGGGCGAGTAGCTCAGCATGTACTCGAAGTACTGCGAGTCCTTGGGGTTGCCCCACTCGTCGAACTCCTGCGCGGTGAGCGGGATCGTGGCGTCGAGCATGGTGTTGATGACGTCCACGAACGGCACCTTGGCGATCACCGCGGCGAAGAGGTCGGGGCGCATGTTGACGACCGCGCCCATCAGGAGGCCGCCCGCGCTCCCCCCCTGGATTGCCAGCTTCCCCTTGGACGTGTAGCGCTGGGCGACGAGGTGCTCGGCGGCGGCGATGAAATCGGTGAACGTGTTCTTCTTGGCCAGCAGCCGCCCCTGCTCGTACCAGGTCTCGCCGAGCTCGCCGCCGCCGCGGATGTGGGCGATGGCGTAGCAGAAGCCGCGGTCGAGGAGCGACAGGCGCAGCGAGGAGAAGCTGGCGTCGCGCGGCGCGCCGTAGGAGCCGTAGGCGGTGAGGTAGCAGGGCCGCGAGCCGTCCTTGACGAAGCCGTTCTTGTAGACGAGCGAGATCGGCACCCGCGTGCCGTCCGCGGCGGTGGCGGCCAGCCGCTCGCTCGTGTACTGCGCCGGGTCGTAGCCGCCGAGCACCTCCTCGCGCTTCATCAGGTCGCGCCGCCGCGTCGCCATGTCGTAGTCGTAGACCGACGGCGGCGTCACCAGCGAGGTGTAGTTGAAGCGCAGGGCCGTGGTGTCGAACTCCGGGTTGGGCCCCACCGACAGCGCGTAGGCCGGCTCGGGGAAGCTCACCTCGTGCTCCTCGCCGCTGGCGAGGTCGCGCACCCGCACGCGCCTGAGCCCCTCGACCCGCTCGGTCAGCACCATGTGGCCGCGGAACATGGCGAGCGACTCGATCCGCACACCGGCGCGGGCGGGGACCAGCTCCTGCCAGTGCTCGCGGCCGGGGGTGGCGACCGGCGCGCTCACCACGCGGAAGTCCTCGGCGCCGGCGTTGGTGCGGATGTAGAAACGGTCGCCGTGGTGGTCGAGGTCGTACTCGATGTCCTTTTGTCGCGGCTGGACGAGCCGGAGCTCTCCGCCCGGCCGGTCGGCGTCGAGCACCCGCAGCTCGCTCGTCTTGGTGGCGCCGCTGCTGAGCACGAGGTAGCCGTCGCTGCGGGTGCGGCTGATGCCGATGGTGAACGCCTCGTCCGGCTCCTCGTAGACGGCGACGTCCTGCTGCGGGTCGCTCCCCAGCGCGTGGCGCATCAGCCGGTAGGGGCGGCGGGCCGCGTCGGCGACGACGTAGAAAAGCGTCTTGTTGTCGTTCGCCCAGGCCACGCCGTACGAGAGGTCCTTGACCTGGTCGGGCAGGAGCCGGCCGGTCGCCAGGTCCTTGACCGCCAGGGTGAAGTGCTCGCTGCCGTCGGTGTCGTAGAGGTAGGCGAGCCGCGAATGGTCCGGGCTCACCTGGTAGCCGCCGAGTTGGAAGAACTTCTGCCCCTCGGCGGCGGCGTTCATGTCGAACAGCACCTCCTCGGGCGCCGTCAGGCTCCCCTTCTTGCGCGCGAAGATCGGGTACTGCTTCCCTTGCTCGGTGCGCGAGTAGTAGTAGGTATCGTCGCGCCGCGACGGCACCGAGAGGTCGGTCTCCTTGATCCGCCCCACCAGCTCCTTGTAGAGCTTCTCCTGCAGCGCCTCGGTCGGCTTCATCACCGCCGCGGTGTAGCGGTTCTCGGCCTCCAGGTAGGCGATGACCTCCGGCTTCTCCTTGCCGCGCAGCCAGGCGTAGGGATCGACGAGGGTGCGGCCGTGGATCGTGGTCTCGACCGGCAGCCGCGTCGCGACCGGCGGCGCCAGCGTCTCGAGGGCGAGCCGGCCCGCCGGCGCGTTCGCGCTGTCGACTTGGACCTGCGACCAGGCGGCGGGGGCGAGGAGCAGGCCGAGCGCGAGGAGCGGCCAGCGGGGACGAACGGATCGATGCATGCTTGGGGCCTCCGAAAGAAGACGACGAGGGCTGGGCGCGCGAGTATAGCGGGGTTGGCTACCCCTCCGCCCACCCATCCGCGACGAGCGAACGGATGATCTGGGCGCCGCGGTGCCCCCAGATCGGGTGCGGTGCGAAGGAGCGCTCCTCGGCGAGGGCGAGGGCGATGCGCGCCGGGGTCTCGCCACGCCGCTCCGCCTCCGCGAGGACCGTCAGCGCCAGGCGGTAGATGCCGTTCGGCGACTCCGCGTCGAGGTGCGCCTCGAGGTGCGGGTTGCCCGTCACGTAGCCGTGCTGCTCGTCGGCGCAGTGGACGATCCCCATGCGGTTGACCAGGAAGTCGGGCAGATAAAGAACGCCGCGCGCGGCGAGGAGCTGGTCGTCGCGCCCGGGGTCTTCGAGCTGGTTGTTGGCGGCGCCGCAGACGACGCGCGCCCGGATCGCCGGGATGGTGCGCGGGTTGAGCACGCCGCCGATGGCGCAGGGGGCGAGGACGTCGGCCGGTTCGGCCAGGATCGAGTCGTCGCCGGGCGCGACGGCGCGGGCCGCGAAGGCGAAGCCGTCGATGCCTGCGAAGCGGTGGGCGAGCGCCGCGCAGCGGGCGGCGTCGACGTCGGCCCCCACGACGCGCGCCACGCCGGCCTCGCGCAGGAACCCGACGAGCGGCTCGCCGACGTGCCCGAGCCCCTGAACGGCCACGGCCTTCCCGGCCAGGCTGCCGAGCCCGAGGTGGGCGAGCGCCGCCTCCATGCCGCGCACCACGCCGCGCGCGGTGGGCACCGAAGGGTTGCCGCTGCCGCCGAGGCCGGGCGGGATGCAGGTGGTGAAACGGGTGCGCGAGAAGACCGCCGCCATGTCCTCGACCGCCGTCCCGACGTCCTCGGCGGTGACGTAGCAGCCGTGCAGGCTGGTGATCAGCTCGCCGTACTCCTCGTAGGCGCGGCGGCGCGCGGCGGGATCGCCGAGGTCGGCGCCGGTGCCGCGCGCCATCACCCCCTTGCCGCCCCCCCACCAGAGGCCGGCGAGGGCGTTCTTGTGGGTCATGCCGCGGGCGAGGCGGAGGCCGTCGCGCAGGTAGTCCTCGACCGTCTCGTACCGCCACAGCCGCACGCCGCCCGCTCCCTGGCCGCGGCAGGTGCGGTGGACGAAGGCCCCCTGGAGCGTGCCGGTCGCGGGCGCGACCCAGGCGAACACCCCTTCGTGGCGGTCGTAGTCGCGGCGATCTGCGGCGAGGAGACGGGCGAGCGGCTCGAGCGCCGGGTGCGAAGCGCGCACCGCGGCGCGCTCCTCGTCCCAGACCAGATAGAAGCGGCGGAGGCCGGCGTCCCCGAGGAAACGGCAGAAGTCGGACGGCGAGAGCCGGGGGAGAGAGGCGCTCAGAGTGCGCGGATTCTAGCCGCCGCGCCGAGCCTCAGGGGGCTTGCCGCCGCCCTTCTTCCCGCCGCCGCGCTGCTGGCCGCCGCCGTGACCGCCGCGCTGCGCGCCGTGCTGGCGCTGGCGCTGCGGCCCGCGGTCGAATTGGCGGTCGCCGCCTCCACGGCCCCCGCCGCGCGTCCGGCCCGTCGCCCGCTGCTCGCGGGCGTTGCGCGGCGGCGACCGCTTGACGGCCGGGCGCCGCTCGACGTCGCGCGCGCCGACCCGGCTCTCCGCCTTACCGCGGCTCCGCCGCTCGAGGGCGTCGCGTCCCCGCCCCGGCCGCTCGGCCCGCGGCGCGACGACGACGCGGTCTCGCGCCCGCGACGCGGCGCGCAGCTCGCTCCGGCCGCGCCCGCTCGGGGGCTCGACCAGCGAGCGCCGCCCACGCCCCTGCAGGCGCTCGATCTTGGCCAGCCGCCGGCCGGCCGGCGGACCGAGGCCCCCGCGGCGGTCGAGCCGCGGCCGGAAGAGCGGCACCTCGCCACCCTTCCAGCCGGCCCGGAGCGCCCGCGGCGCCGTGAGGTCCCGCAGCCGCACGCGCTCGATCCGGCGCGAGCCGGTGCGCTCGATCCAATCGACGTCGACGACGCGGACCGGCCGCGCGAGGCGCAGGAATTCGACGTTGCGGCCGACCGGTACGATGTAGCGCGTCAGGATCGGCTCGGCGAAGAAGCGCCGCTCGACGAAGGTGTAGTGGACCGGCAGGAGGCGCGGGCCCACGATCCAACTGGCGCGGAGCGGGCGCGGCGCCCACCCGATCCAGTCGTCCGTCACCCGCCAATCCACCACCGCCGGCGCCCACGCGTCGTACCCCGGCACCCAGAGCCAGCCGAGGACCGGATCGAACATCCAGTTGCCATAGTGGTACGGCGCCCAGGCCCAGGGCTCGTCGCCGAGCCAGGTCCAGCCCTCGTCGGCCGCGAACGCCCAGCGCCCGTCGCTGTACGGCCGCCAACCCGGGGCGACGTCCGGCGACCACACCAGCCCGAGGCGCGAATGGTCGGTCCAGGCGCCGTAGGGTGCGAGGCCGTCGAAGAAGACGCCGAAGCTGACGGTCGCCTTCGCCCCGGCGGGCGGGGCCAAGGCGGCGGCCAGAAGGAGCGTCAGAGTGAATGGAAGGAGAAACTTGGTTCGCTTGACCATGATGAGCCTCCTTCTGGCCCTTCCCCGGCGCGTCGCCTCCCCGCCTTAGCGGCGGAGGAACTCGGCGAGCGAGAGGAAGCCGTCGTCGTTGCGGTCGAGGCGGTCGAAGGCCGCCGCCGTGCCGCGCCACTCGCGGCGGGAGATGCGCCCGTCGTCGTTGACGTCCATCAAGCCGAAGCGGTCGTCGCCCGTCAGGATGCGGTCGAGGAACTCACGCCGGCTGATGGCGCCGTCGTCGTTGCGGTCGAGGCGGTCGAAGAGCGCCGCGCTCCCCCGCCACTCGGCGCGCGTGAGGACGCCGTTGTTGTCGAGGTCGAGGGCCTCGAAGCGGTCGAACGGCACCTCGAAGTCGTCATCGTGGCGGCGCGCGCCCGGACGCACCTCGTCGCCGGAGAGGACGCCGTCGCCGTTCCAGTCGTGGTTGCGGAAGGAGACGTCGTTGCCCGGCCACTCGGCGCGGGTGATCCGGCCGTCGTTGTTCTTGTCGATGCCCTCGAAGCGCATGTTGCCGTCGTGCTTCTTCCCCTGGCCGGGGCTCGCCTCGGCGGTCGCGGCGAGGACGAGGGGCAGGCTGAGGGCGAGAGTCAATGCGGTCAAGGCCTTACGCATGATGAGTACCTCCTGGATGCGGGTGGCGCGTACGGTCCCGCCGCCCGGGCCATAAGGCTGGAGGTGCAACCCCCGTACCAGGAAAACGACGTAGTGCCCGGCCCACGTGCCGGGCGTTCTTCCTACCCGCCAGCCGTAATCGCGGCGTAGCGCGCGACGACCAGCGGCAGGCCGGTGAGGACAGCCTGCGAGACGATCGCGTGGCCGATCGACACCTCGTCGGGACGCAGGCGTTCGACGAGGAGGGCGAGGTTCTCGAGGTCGAGGTCGTGCCCGGCGTGGACGCGCAGGCCGAGACCCCGCGCCCGCTCGGCGGCGAGCACGAAGCGGGCGAGCACCGCCTCGCGCCGCGGCGTCGGGTAGGCGGCGGCGTAGTCGAAGGTGTGGAGCTCGACGCAGTCCGCCCCGGCGGCGGCGGCGAGGTCGATCCCCTCCCCCTCGGCGTCCACGAAGAGGCTGATGCGGGTGGCGCCGGCGAACGACTCCACGGCGCGGCGCAGGGCGTCGCCGTCGTCCGTGGCCCGCCAGCCGCGGGTGCTGGTGACCTCGCCCGGCGTGACCGGCACGACCGTGTACTGCGTCGCCCGCGTCTCGCGCACCACCTCCATCACCTCCGGCCGCAGGTCCCCCTCGACGTTGAGCTCGATGCGCCCGTCCGCCACCTCCGCCATCGCCGCCAGCCGGCGGACGTCGTCGAGCGTCGCGTGGCGGGCGTCGGCGCGCGGGTGGAGCGTCAACCCCCGGCAGCCGGCGGCGATCGCCAGCCGCGCCGCCTCGATCAGGTCCGGCACCGTCCCGCCGCGCGAGTTGCGCACCAGGCAGACCTTGTTGAGGTTGACACTGAGGGTCGTCACGGCGCGGATTCTACGCACGCGGCGGGCACCGCTCGTGCGATGCTCGGCGGCGAGGAGGGAGGGCCCATGGACCCGCTAGCCGTCTGCGCGCACCTGGCGAGCATCGAGCAGATCAAGTGGCCCGAGCGGCGCGTCTGCGAGGAGTGCATCAAGACCGGCGACTCGTGGGTCCACCTGCGCACCTGCCAGAGCTGCGGCGCCACCCTCTGCTGCGACGCCTCCCCCAACCGCCACGCCACCCGCCACGCCCAGCGCTCCGGCCACCCGGTCATCGCCTCCGCCGAGCCCGACGAGCGCTGGCTCTACTGCTACCCGGACGACGCGACGGTGGAGTACTAGCCCCGCCGCGGGAGCTCCGCAAGCTCCCGCGGGGAGATCCTGGGCGTCTGGAGATGCTTCCTCCGCGCCGGAAGATATTTCCTCTGGTCCGGAGGAAACATCCTTTGGTCCGGAGGATGTTTCCTCTAGGCTAGAGGATGTTTCCTGAGTGCCAGAGGATGTTTTCTCAGCCTCAGAGGATATTTCCTCCGTCTCAGGAAATGTTTCCTCTGTCTCAGAAGGCAACGGAAAAGTCTTCTGCCGTCGAGACTTAAAGGGCTAGAACGTCACAGAGGCTCGCGCGGCAGCTCCGCAGCCGCCCCCTCGCGTGCAATCTCGAGGTCCGGCTCGTCCGCCCAAGCGCCAGCCAGCGCCGCGACCGCGGGCGGCCAGGTGGAGGCGGTCCAGCCACGCGCTCTGAGCTTCCGCACTACAGGGGAGGGTTCCGCGTTGCGCCGCAGCGTCTCGGCCTCCTCAAAACGCCGCTGCACGTCCGCGTCGATCTCGTCCTTGTGGTCCCAGTAGTACGCCAGAGCGGAGTGGATCTGACCCAGGCTCAGGTGGGGGTGCTGGAAGTGAAGCTCCTCAGGGCTCCAGCCGTAGGCCTGGACCTCCGAGACGAGCTCCACGCTCTTGGTATTCGCCCCCACGATCCAGGGGACCCCGCGTTCGTCGAGGACGATGTGCCCGTAGGACGTGCCGGTCTTGGTGGTCGCCATGATTCAGCCCACTGGAATGCTACACGCGATCGCCCGCTCACTTGCGGGCATAGAGAACTGTTACCTCTCTCGCCGCCGGCCGCTCGATCGTGCCCACGATCTCCTTGCGGCTCTCGAAGGCCTCAGGAGTGGTCACGATGATGTCCTTCGGGATCCGGATGTCATGGAGTGCAACGCCGATCTCCACGGCCTTCTCCCGCCTCGATCCCTCGACCGGCATGACGACGAGAAGATCGACGTCGCTGTCAGGACCCGCATCGCCGTGCGCCTGCGACCCGAAGAGGATGATCCTCTCGGGCCGAAACCGACTGACGATCCGCCGGACCATCCGCCGGATCTCTTTCCTCTCGCTGAGGTTCGCGGTGCCCATCAAGACGCTCCTACGGCGCTGCGCAGAGCATAGCGTTCGGGAGGCGCTTCTTCCTCGCTTCCCACCCCAACAGCGCCGCAGATACCCTGAACCGCCGCCTCACTCCGCCCCCCTCCGCGGGAAGCCCGCCAGCCGCACCTGCTTGTCACTGTCCGCGGCCCTCATACCCAGAACGGGGTCTATCATACCCATGGTGGGAATTCGGACTGCCTCGCGGAGGCCTCAGCCGACGGCTGCGCCGCTGGGTCTGGCTGACGCATTGTTCGCCAAGGTGCAGCAGCGGGTGCTGGCGGTGCTCTTCGGCAATCCCCGCCGGAGCTTCTACGCCAACGAGGTGATCGCCCTGGCACACTCGGGCACCGGCGCCGTGCAGCGAGAGCTCGCCCGGCTGGAGGCGTCGGGCCTGGTGACCGTCACGCGCGTCGGTAAGCAGAAGCACTATCAGGCGAACGCCAGCTCACCGGTGTTCGAGGAGCTGCGAGCCCTGGTGCTCAAGACGGTAGGGCTCGCCGACGTGCTGCGCGCGGCGCTGGCGCCAATCTCGCCGAGCATCCGCGCGGCGTTCGTCTACGGATCGATCGCCAAGGGCGAGGACATCGCCGCGAGTGACATCGACCTGATGGTCGTCAGCGACCGCCTGACTTATGCCGATCTGTTCCTCGCCCTGGAAGAGGCCTCCACACAACTCGGACGCAAAGTCGCTCCCACGATCTATTCGTCGGAGGAGCTGTCCCAACGCGTGAACCAGGACAATGCGTTCGTGACCCGAGTGCTGGCGCAACCGAAGCTCTGGCTCCTCGGTGACGAGAGTGAAGTGAGACTCGCTTGAAGACACCGCCCGCTCCTGGCGCGGACTCGCCGGGCGTGCGGCTGCCGTGCCCCTACCTCGATGGGGAGGTAGAATGGACAGACGAGCGGGCGCGGCATGTCGCCGAGCGCCATCCGGAGCTCTTGCCGGCGCACCGGACCCGTGTCGAGCAGACGGTCACCGACCCAGATGAAGTCCGAACGGACACCGACTACCCCGGCACGCGCCTCTTCATCCACTGGTATGGCGAGCTGCTTGACGGCAAGAACGTGGTCGTAGCCGTCGTCTCGGCCGAGCCGCCGGAAGTCCGGCATTGGATCGTCACCGCGTTCGTCGCGCGCCGACTGCCCAGAGGAGATGTCGAATGGAAACGCCCTTGAACTTCGATTACGACGAGGCTGGTGACATCCTCTACATCAGCAAGGTGCCTCCCTACCCTGAGCAGGACACCGAGCAGCTAGCCTACAACGTCGCGGCCCGTAGGAACCCGCACACCGGCGCCGTAGAGAACCTCGAGGTCCTCTTCTTCACCCGGTGGCTGCTCAAAGGTGGCCAGCAGGAGTTCAACGGGCTCGGAGAGCTGTTCGCCGCGCCCGGCGCGGTAGTTCGCAGGTGACAGCAGGCTAGTCAGGGAAGCGGTAAGTACTCCACCCGATCAGGAGTTCCTCGGGCTCGTGCGCTTTTCGCGATGCGCTCCAGCAGCGAGACCAGGAGATCGTCGAGGATTCTTACCTCGACGGCAGATCGTTGAGCGGGAGCTTCTCGTCCTCCTTCTCTTCGTCTACGGCACGAGCTGAAATCGGTTTCCTAACAAACAGCGGCGTCGGGATCACAATCCTGCCAGGGTCAATCATGGCCTCCCTCCGCCGCCGCTCTTCGACATTTACTGCCGCGACAAGACTCAAAATCGCTCCTTTTGCCTGCCGCAGCAGAAATCGTGTTACACCGAAGAAATCGTCAACGTTCCAGGTGGTGTTATCCATTCCCCGTTGGAGCGG
>DASWHY010000242.1:0-4519 GCA_036397955.1 Thermoanaerobaculia bacterium
CCTCCTCCTGCTCGACGGCGCAGGCGCCGCCACCCTGTGCGAGCTGCCGCTCGACGGCATGACCCTGGAAGACGCCTTCGGCTGGCTGGAGAGCGAGCTGGCCGCGCTCCTCGGCCGCCCTGTCGCGCTCGACCGGCCGGCCGAGCCGCCGCCGCTCCCGCCCGGCAACGGAGACCGCTTCGCGACCGCCGACGCCGAGGCCTTCCGCGCCTTCGCCGCCTGGTTCGCCGACGGCCACCGGCTGCTCGCCGCCGTCGCGGCGCGCCACCCGGGCGCCGCGCCGGTCCGCTGCTGGCCGCACCACTTCGACATCGCCACCCTGCTGCCGCTCGACGCGGGCGGCGATCCGGACACCGCGCGCTCGATCGGCGCCGGCCTCCAGCCGGGGGACGGCGCGCGCCCGGAGCCCTATCTCTACGTCACCCCCTGGCCCTACCCGGACCCCGCGCGCCTGCCGCCGCTCGCCGTGGGCGGCTGGCACACCGCGGGCTGGGTGGGGGCGGTGCTGGAGGCGGAGGTGCTCCTCGCGGCAGGCGCCGCGACGGCGCAGGCGCGCCTGGCCGAGCGCTTCCTCGACGGGGCGATCGCCGCCTGCCGGGAGCTGCTGGAACGAGACTAAACCCCTGGAGGAGAAGCCATGGCCGACGAACGCTGGGTCGAGCTGGGTGAGGTCGAGGAGCTCAAGAAGCAGCCGCTGCGGCAGGTCACGATCGGCCGCACGCGCATCGCACTGTCCTGGCAGGACGGCCGCTTCGGCGCCATCTCCGGCGCCTGCAACCACGTCGGCGGGCCGCTCGGCGAGGGCGCACTCGACGGCGACTACGTCGTCTGCCCCTGGCACCACTGGAAGTTCCACCGCGCTACCGGCGAGGGAGAGCCCGGCTTCGAGGCCGACCGCGTGCCGCGCTACGAGCTGCGCGAGGAGGGGGAAAAACTCCTCGTCAACCTCATGCCGGCGACCCGGCGCAACAAGCTGCCGCACGCGCCGCACCCGCTCACCCGGCCGCTCGAGCGGGCGCCGGGGCCGATGCGGCTGCTGGGGATCTCGACCACGGCGATGGACGTCGCGTACCCGCGCTACTCGACCTCGGACGCCCTCCTCGACAGCGCCCTCGCGGCCGCCGGCGAGCACGGCGCCGAGACCAAGCTCGTCCGCCTCCGCGACCTCCGCTTCCGCGCCTGCGAGGGCTACTACTCGAAGGCCGCCCACGCCTGCACCTGGCCCTGCTCGATCACCGAGATGGACCCGCAGGACCAGATGGACGCGGTCTACGAGGGGATGGTCCACTGGGGGGACGTGCTGCTGCTCTCGACGCCGATCCGCTGGGGCTCGGCCAGCTCGCTCTTCTTCAAGATGGCCGAGCGCCTCAACTGCGTGCAGAACCAGGTGACGATCGGCAACCGCGTCCTGCTGCGCAACAAGGTGGCGGCGTTCATCATCACCGGCGGCCAGGACAACATCCAGGCGGTGGCCGGGCACCTCCTCGGCTTCTTCGGCGAGCTGGGGTACCTCTTCCCGCAGTTCCCCTACGTCGCCCACAGCCGCGGCTGGTCGGCCGAGGACATGGAGCGCAACGTCGCCTACGTGCAGCAGAGCCGGGCGCTCCACGAGGGGGCGGCGGCCCTCGCCCGCCGCGCGGTGGACATGGCGGGCCTGCTGCTCGCCGCCCACGCCGCCGAGGCGCCGCGGGTCGAGCGCGCCGGCCGCAAGGGGTGCCCGCCGGCGATGCGCGAGTCCCCGGCCAAGGCGGCCGCGGAGGCCGAAGCGGCCGCGCCGGCCGCTGGAGGCTAAGAACCCAGTCCTGGCTGTTGCGGGACATACCGGCTGTTGGCACAGACTTTTTCTGCCCGGCTGTTACGAAACGGCCGTCTGCTGCGTAGTAAGGACGAGAGGATGCGCACCTCCCCCGACGCCCCCCGCGAGCGGCGCCCCCGGCGCCCGGCCGCCGCCCACCCCGAAGTCGTGGTGGAGGTGGCGCGGGAGTGTCTGCGCCGCGAGCGGGAGCGCGCCGCCGCGCCCGACCTCCCCGCCGTCCCGGCGGTGCCGCGCGCCACCCGCGAGCCCTGGAGCCGGCGCAAGCGCCCCACCGGCTCCGCCCCGACGATCGAGCTGATCCGCTCGCTCGCCCGCGGCGAGCGCACCCGCCAGCAGTGACGGCGGCGGCCCCGCGCGCCGCGGGGCGCCGCCTCGAGCCGGCCCTCTTCGCCCTCTTCGTCCTGCTCTACCTGCTGCCGCTCTGGGCGGTCGAGCGGGTGCCCACGAACGACGGCCCCAGCCACCTCTACAACGCCTGGCTGCTGCGCGAGCTGGCCTGGGGGGACCCTCACCCGGCCCTCGACGCGGCCTACGACGTCCGCGCCGAGCCGATCCCCAACTGGCTCGGGCACGCCGCCCTCGCCCTGCTGATGGCCGTCGTCCCGCCGACGACCGCCGAGAAGATCCTCCTCTCCGCCTGCATCGCCCTCTTCCTGCTCTCCCTCCGCTACCTCGCCGGGAGCGTCGAGCCGGAGGCCCGCTGGTACGCCTGGCTCGGCTTCCCGCTGGCCTACAACTTCCTCTTCCAGGCCGGCTTCACCAACTACTGCCTCGGGCTTTCGCTGGCGCTCCTCGCGATGGCGGTCTGGTGGCGGCGGCGCGAGCGGCCGGGGTGGCGCACCGCGCTCCTCCTCAACGGCCTCCTCCTCCTCGGCTACTTCGCCCACATCGTGACCACCTTCCTGGCGCTGGCGGCGATCGGGGTGCTCTGGCTGCTGACCCTGCGCCGCGCCCACGGGCGCCGGCACCTCCGTCACCTGGCGGCGCTCGCGCCGCAGGCCCTCCTCCCCCTCTGGTTCGTCGCCACGCGGGGCGCGGCGCCGGTGGCGGGCGGTTGGAGCGGCGAGCAGCTCTGGAGCTACCTTTTCCGCCTCGAGGTGCTCTGGACCTTCAGCGACCGGCAGCTCCTTCTCGGCTCCGCGCTGGCCGCCGTCTGGCTCCTCCTTGGCGTCGCCACCCTGCTGCGCGAGAACGTGGACTGGGGATCGTCCGGTGCCGGCCGCGCCGGCCGGAGGAGGTTCCGCGTCCGGCGGGCCGACGCCTTCCTGCTCCTCGCGCTCCTCGCCGTCGCCCTCTACGCCGCCGCGCCACCGGGTCTCGCCGGCGGCGGGCTCGTCCAGCACCGGCTGAGCCTGGTTCCCTACCTCCTCCTGGTGCCCTGGTTCTCCCCGCGTCTGGGACGATGGGTCGAGCCGCTCGCGGTGGCCTCCCTGGCCGTCCTCGCCGCCGTGGTCCTGATCGCGCAGCTCCGCTGGCACGGCCGCGCAGCCGGCGAGGTGCGGGCCTTCCTCCACCCCCTCGCCGCGGTGCCCGAGCGCGCGGGTTTCATCCCCCTCGTCTTCCGGCGCTACCAACCGCCGGCGCGGGTGTCGCCGCTCTACCACGCCGCCGGCTACACCGCGATCGAGCGCCAGCTCCTCGACTGGAGCAACTACGAGGCGGCGAGCGACCTCTTTCCGGTTCGCTTCGCCCCCGGCCTGCCGCGGCCGGACATCTGGACCGTGGAGGCGAACCCGCGGGCCTACCGCGTCGGCGTCCACCGCGACCGCGTGGACGCCGTCTACACCTGGCACCTCCCCGCCGGCAGCGCCGTCGCGGGGCGGTTGAAGCGCGACTACGACCTGATGCGGGAGGAGGGGCCGGGGCGGGTCTACCTGCGCAAAGGCCGGCGCCCGGCCGCGGCCGGGGCGGGAGCGCTAAGATAGGCGCCTCGCCGCGCCGCCGGTCCCGCCGATGTACGACCACTTCTACGGCTTCCACCAGCCCCCCTTCAACCTGACGCCCGACCCGCGCTTCCTCTTCTACAGCGAGCGCCACCGGGAGGCCTTCCACCACCTCCTCTTCGGCATCCAGGAGCGGAAGGGGTTCATCCAGCTCACCGGCGAGGTGGGGGCGGGCAAGACGACGATCTGCCGCGCCCTGCTCGAGGAGCTGGGCCCCGGCTACAAGACGGCGCTGATCTTGAATCCCTGCCTGACCAGCTCGCAGCTCCTGCGGGCGATCTTGACCGAGCTCGGCATCCCGGCCGGGCGGGTGGACCGGGCGACCGGCCTCGAGATGCTCAACCGGTTCCTGCTCGAACAGGTCGCGGCGGGCCACGACGTCGTGCTGCTGATCGACGAGGCGCAGGACCTCGAGCCCGAGCTGCTCGAGCAGGTGCGCCTGCTCTCGAACCTCGAGACCGACCAGCGCAAGCTCCTCCAGATCGTGCTCGTCGGCCAGCCCGAGCTGCGCGATCGCCTCGAGGAGCGCGGGCTGCGCCAGCTGCGGCAGCGGATCACCGTCCGCTACCACTTGACCCCGCTGTCGCGCGGCGAGACTGAGCAGTACATCCGCCACCGCCTGCTGGTGGCCGGCGGCAACGGCCGGCCGACCTTCGACCGCTGGGCGCTGCGCGGCGTCTGGCGCTACTCGCGCGGGGTGCCGCGGCTGATCAACGCCGTCTGCGACAAGGCCCTGCTCTGCGGCTTCGTGGCCGGGACC
>DASWHY010000243.1:0-3418 GCA_036397955.1 Thermoanaerobaculia bacterium
GCTGCTGCGGCGCTGGCGCAAGACGCCGCGCGGCAAGCGCTTCTGGACCGACACGATGGGCCCCGGCGGGCGCGCCGGCGGCTGGTTCAACTTCCCGGTGAGCGGTGGGGGCGGGCGCGGCGGCGGCTGGAGCGGCGGCGGCGGCTTCTCGGGCGGCGGCGGAGGGTTCGGCGGGGGAGGGGCGTCCAGCGGCTGGTAGCGCCCCTCCCGCCGCGCGCCGCGTCAGCGGAGGCGCGTGAACCCGGTCAGGTTGTGGACCCGGTGGAACTCCTCGGAGCGGACGATCGTCTCGATCAGGTCGTAGAGCCGTCCCCGCTCCAGCGAGCGCACGTTGGCGACGAAGCCCGGGTCGGCCGCGAGCTGGCTGTCGCTGCCGCTGCGGCCGAGGAGCAGCCGGTAGAGGTGCCCCACGACCTCGCTCGCCGGGTAGCCGCGGTAGACGTTGCGCTCCTGCGCCTCACGCGCCAGGTCGAGGGCGACCTGGATGATCCCCTCGTAGCCGTCGCGGTAGATCTGCTCGACGTCCGCGCTGAAGCCCGAGGCGAGACGCAGGCTGGAGGCGTCGGTGCGCAGGATGGCGTCGTAGAGCAACGCCGTCAGCCGTTCGGACTCCCCCCAGCGCTCGCGGTCGCTCACCCCCTGGCTCTGACCGAGCGCGGAGCTGCCGCGGCCGCCGAGGTCGAAGGTGATGCGCCCGCTCTCGAGGTTGTTGCGCATGTCGTAGCGGCCGGTGACCTCGAAGGCGAGCTGGGCGCGGTCGTCGTTGCGCAGGCGGTCGCGGTCGCCGATCCGCACCACCACCCAGCTGCTGCCGCGCTCGAGGATGTCGAGGCGGCCGGTGCCCGGGGCTTCCGAGAAGCGGGCCTGGATCGGGACCTCGACGCCGTCGCCGTCGGCTTCGATCGCCGTCCCCACCAGCCGCACCCGCATGCGGTCGCCGACATGGACCGGGATCGGCTCGTTGGTCGGGGCGATGCCGTAGCGGGCCTCCGAGGCAGCGGTCAGGTTCTCGACCCAGGCCTGCAGGGCGATGACCTTGGCGCCGACGGTGGCGGCGACCTGCTTGGCGCCGACCTTGTCCGTCTTGTGATCCGCGGCGGCCCCGCCCGCCCCGAGGAGGGCGAGCGCGAGGGCCGTGGCGGCGATGCGATGGGTGCTCTTCATGGCTGCATCTCCTTGGCTGTCAGTGCGTTGTTGACGAGGTGAACTTCCCCTCGCGCCAGGGAGATGCAGGTTGCAAGACGGGGGCCAGACGGCCCCGGCTCAGCCCCCCTTCTCGAGCTTCTTGAGGTACTCGGCGAAGGTCTTCTCGCTCTCGAAGTAGAGGACGCTGCCGTCTTCGCGGGCGGCGATGACGGCGGTCGCCTTGTCCACCTTCTTCTGGGTCAGCGGATCGACCCCGGTGCGGGCCTCGGCGTCTTTGGACAGGCGCTCCTTGCACATGGCGCAGCAGCCGTAATAGGTCTTGCCGTTGACCGCGACCGGGATCTGGTCGCGCTCGAAGACCTGGTCGTTGACCATGCAGACCTTCTTGGTCTCGGCGCGGCGGAGGGCCGGCGCGGCCTCCTTCTCGGCCTTGCCGGGCTTGGCCTCGCCGGCCATGGCGGCGCCGGCGGCGGCGAGCGCCGCCAGGCAGAAGGCGGCGGCGAGCGGGCGGAAGCGGGTACGGTGCGGGGTGCTCATGGGGGAATCTCTCCTCTGGGGTCCCGGTTCAGGGGTACGGAAGCTCAGTCTCTCTCAACGCGGGGCGGCGGGGAAGCATTTCCGCTACAATCGAGTCCCCCCCTTCCAAGCGAGGATCCCTTGACCGTCAACCAGACCGTGGAAAACCGCCTCGACGTCGTCAACATGCTCTTCCTCCTCGGCACTCTCGCCGTCACCCTCGTCGGCGTGCCCTGGTACATCGTCAAGGTCGGGCTCGGCTGGCCGGAGACCATCACCTTCGCCGTCCTCTGGCTGACCATCGGCGTCTCGGTGACCGCAGGCTACCACCGCCTCTTCAGCCACCGCACCTACCGCGCCGCCTGGCCGGTGCGCCTCTTCTTCCTGGTCTTCGGCGCCGCGGCGCTCGAGAACTCGGCCCTGCGCTGGTCTGCGGACCACCGCGTCCACCATTCGCACACCGACCACGACCGCGATCCTTACAACATCCAGAAGGGGTTCTGGTGGGCGCACATGGGGTGGGTCTTCTTCCACCACGAGGCGCCGAGCCTCAACGTCGTGCGCGACCTGCAGGACGACCCGTTGGTCCTCTGGCAGGACCGCTGGAATCGCCTGCTCGGCCTCGGCTTGTCCTTCGGGGTGCCCCTGGTGGTGGGGCTGGCGACGGGGCGGGTGCTGGGGTGCCTGCTGATCGGCGGCGTCGCGCGCGTCGTCGCCAGCCACCACGCCACCTTCTTCATCAACAGCCTCTGCCACATGATCGGCCGCCAGCCCTACAGCCGCGAGCACAGCGCCCGCGACAGCGCGGTGATGGCCCTCCTGGCGCTCGGCGAGGGCTACCACAACTTCCACCACAGCTTCCCCTTCGACTACCGCAACGGCGTCAAGCCCTGGCACTTCGACCCGGCGAAGTGGGTGATCTTTGCGCTCTCGAAGCTGGGGCTGGCGCGCGAGCTGCGCCGCGCCCCGGACGCCCTGCTGTTGCGGGCCCGCGTCGGCGTGCAGTTCGAGCACGCGCGCGAGCGGCTGGCGCAGCTCGTCGGCGAGCTGCGGCAGGCGCAGGAGCGGCGGTTGCACGACGCCCACGCCGCCGTCCAGGCGCGCCTCCAGGAGCTGCTGGCGCTGCAGCGCCGCGCCCGCGGCGCGCTCGCGGCGGAAGTAGACGAAGGCGTCCTCGCCTGTCATCGGGCGGTCGAGCAGGCCCTCCACGAGTGGCGGCTGGTCCTCGAGCAGCTCCGCTCCGCCGAGGCGGTCCCCGCGTAATCCGGCCCGTGAGGCTCGTCGCCGGCCTCCTCGCGGGGCTCGCCCTGGCGGTCGCCGGCCTGCTGGCCGCCCAGGCCCCGGCCGCCCCGTCCGCTCCCGCCGCTCCCCCTGCCCTTCCCTCCGAGCTCCGCGCCACCGCCGCCGCCCTGCGCGACGGCGCCCTCCAGGGGACCGGCGCCTACGAGATCGTCCGCTCGCTGACCACCGAGGTCGGGCCGCGCTTCGCCGGCTCGCCGGGGGACAAGGCCGCCGTCGAGTGGGGATTGCGCACCCTGCGCGGCCTGGGCTTCGCCAACATCCGCGCCGAGCCGGTCACGGTGCCGCACTGGGAGCGCGGCACGATCGAGGGGCGCATCGTCGCCCCCTTCCCGCAGCCGGTGGTGCTCGCCGCCCTGGGCGGCAGCGTCGCGACGCCGGAGGCGGGGGTCGAGGCCGAGGTCGTCGAGGCGGGCTCGCTCGAAGCGCTCGACGCCCTGGGAGAACGAGCGCGCGG
>DASWHY010000244.1:0-4353 GCA_036397955.1 Thermoanaerobaculia bacterium
GCCTCTTCGCGGGCCGGGTGGCACGGCATCTCACGCGGCACTATCCGCCCCGCGCGGAAACTCCCCTAAGTCAACTTGCCGATAGGCCCGAGATCGAGGTTGAGCTGGTCGGGCGGAATTCCGAAGCGGCGGGCGAGGTCGTGGACGGTTTCTTCGAGCTTCATCAGGGCGATGCCCAGCTTTTCGACCTGGTCGGGGGTGAGGGTCTCCTGTTCCATACGGCGGATGGCTTGACGCTCCATGAGTTTTCTCAGGAACTCGACGAGGGCGAGGACGAGCTGGGCTACGGAGCGCTCGACGTCTTCGGGGGCGGCGTTCCAGCGCGGGGCGGGCTGGGCGGCGAGGCGGCGCTCGAGCTCGGCGCGGAGGCCCTCCAGCTCCTCGATCTCCAGGCGCAGCGCCTCCCGCTCGCTCAAGGGCGCACCTCCGGGGCGAAGGCGTAGGGAGGCCAGGGGCCGGAGAGGGCGACCCGCGGGCCGTCGGCGCGGGCCGCAGCGCTCCGCACCAGCTCGGCGTAGCGCGGCGCGTCGCCGCGCGCCACCAGGTCGTAGGCGGTGGCGAGGAGACGGCCGGCGGCGTGGCGCTCCACCCGCTCGGCGCGCAGCAGCGGGGCGAGCGCGGCGCGCAGCTCGGCGATCTCGGGCAGCGAGCGGGCCCGCTCCGCCTCCAGGCGGCGCTGAAGGAGGTAGCGCGTGCCGGGCCCGGCGAGCGGCTCGTCGAGGATTTCGGCCAGGGCCGGCGCGGGCGGTTCCGCGCTCTCCCCGAAGACCCGCAGCGTCATCTGCACGCAGCCGGCGACCCGCGCCAGCGCCTCGGCCAGCTCGGCCGCGCGCGGCGCCAGCGCCCGCACGAGCGCCGCCTCGTCCGGCGCCGTCTCGCCGAAGCGGGCGGGGAGGAGAGGATCGAGCTCGACCGCCAGCCGGCGAACTGTCTCGTCGTGCCGCTGAAGCGCCTCCGCCGAGACCGAGACGTCCGCCGCCTCCCCCACGATCGCCGCGATCTCGCCGCAGGCGACGAGCCGCAGCGCTTCCCCACTCGCGCCTCGGTGTGCCGGCGCACCCGCCCCCGCCTGCACCACCGCGTAGAGCCGCAGCGCGTTCAACTCCCTCCCTCCCCCTCGCCCGGCCGCGGCAGGATGCGGTCGGCGGCGCAGAGCACGGCGGACAACCGGAGATAGATGAGGTCGATGTCCGCCAGCCCGAGCACCACCTCGCCGGTCAGCACCACCCCCTGGTTGAGTAGGTGATCGACCAGGTCGAGGAGCGAGCCGTCGGCCCCGGCCACCACCTCGACCAGCTCGCCGGCATCGCGCGCCGCCGGCAGCCGCTCGCTCACCCTTCCTCCTCGGCCGCGAAGTTGTAGGCCGGCCAGGGGCCGGTCAAGGTGACGTCGCCGCCCAGCCGCCGCAGCGCCTCGGCGCCGCGCCCGACCTCTTCCTCGAAGGCGGCCGCCGCCTCCTCCGGCACGAGGAAGGCGGCGTCGAGCAGCAGGCGGGCCGCGACCTCCGCCGCCGGCGGGTCGCGCCGCACGGCGTCGCGCGCCCGGGCGGCGAGCGCCGCGAAGAGCTCCTCCGCCGCGGCGCCGGCGCGCGCGGCGAGGGTCCGCGCCGCCTGCCGCTGCCGCTTCTTCTGCTGCAGGAAGGCGGTGCCGGCGCCGCCGCTCGGGCCGCCGCCCTCGCCGCCGTTCCCCTCGGCGTCGAGCGCCGCCCGCGCCGCCGCCTCGTCGAAGAGCACCCGCACCCCCCACTCCCGGCACCCCTCGATGCGGTCGAGCAGCCGCGCGAGCCGGCCGCGCTCGCCGCCGATGTGCTCGACGGCGCGCGCGTCGCCGGCGAAGAGGGTGAAGAGCTTCATCGGCACCAGCGTGGCGGCGGCGCCGAAGTGCTCCACCATCCGCTCGTGGGCGAGGGCGCAGGTCGAGACCCAGGAGAGGTCCTCGAGGCGGCGGCCGATCTCGTCCGCGCCGTAGTCGGGGAGCGGGGCGTCGGCGGCCACCAGCCAGAGGCCGCCGCCGGCGTCGAGCGCGCGCGGCGCGGAGAGGCCGGGGAGGCCCGCCGGCGCGCCGCCCGTGGCCGGCGCTGCCTGACTCCGCAGGAGCGCGTAGACGTAGGTCGCCAGGGAGGGGCTCATGGGGTGCTCTCGCTCCAGCTCCAGCTCCGGCCCCAGGCGGCGAGCGGGGCGGCGCCGCGCGGCGGCGGGAACGCGGCCGGCGCCCGGATCATAGCCGCGCCGGCCGGCAGTTCCCGGCGCAGCGCCGCGAGCTGCCGCCGCTCGGCCGCCGCGGCGCGCCGGCAGCGCGAGCAGCCGGGGGGCGTCAGCGCGTTGACCAGGACGACCGGCGCGGCGACCCCGAGCCCGGCGAGCGCGGCGAGCAGCCGCCCGGTCTCCCGCCGCGGCAGCTCGGCGGCCCGCGCCACCGCCACGCAGCGCGTGCGCGCCGGGTCGGCGAGCACGGCCTGGAGGCGCTTGAGGCCTCGCGCCAGCTCGACCAGCTCCGCCGCCAGCTCACCCAGCCCCAGCACCTCGCGGTACTTCAAGAGGATGGCGAGGAGGGCGTGGTCCCAGGCGAGCGCGAGGGCCGGCATCTCGAGGAGGCGCAGGGCGTGGCCGGTGGGGGCGGTGTCGAGGACGACGAGGCGCTCGCCGTCCCCCTCGGCGAGGTCGGCCAAGTCGAGGATCGCCACCAGCTCGTCGAGCCCCGGCGGATCGACCTCCAGCAGCCCCTCGACGACGGCGCGGTCGAGCGCCAGGCCGGCGCCGGCGGCGCCGCGCTCCTCGGCCCCGAGCAGCTCCGCGAGGCCGCGCCGGAGCCGCTCGCGCCAGAGCCGGTAGCGCGCCGGGGCATCCAGCTCGCGGGCGCGGAGGTGCGCGGGCGCTGCCGGGACCTGGCGCTCGGAGTCGTCGAGGGGTACATCGAGCACGTCGGCGAGCGAGTGCGCGGGGTCGGTCGAGAGGAGGAGGACCGGGCGGGCGGGGTCGCGCTCGGCGAGGAGGAGGGCGGCGGCGGCAGCGCAGGTCGTCTTGCCGACGCCGCCCTTGCCGGCGAAGAGGAGGAGGCGGGTGCCGGGCGGGGCGAGGCGGTCGAGCCAGGGGGGCAGGTCCGGCCCCCCGCCCAGATCCCGCGCTGCGTTCGGGATGACATGGCGGGAGGTTCTCGCAAGGGGCGCCGCTGCAAGGCGTAAGAGCGCCGCCCGGCCGCGCGGCTCGCGCTCGGCCGCCGCCACGAACCGCACCGGCAATCTGGGGAAGGCCTCCTCCAGCTCTTGCACCACCCGAGCTTCTTCCATCCGCCGCGCCTCGCAGGTGCCACACGCTTCGGGCGGAGGCGGCGTCACGCGATTGACTACCAGCTCGACCGATTCATCCACCGGCACCCCGCCGGCCGCCAGCTCGGCCAGCGCGTCGCGCGTCTCGGCGAGCGACAGCGCCTCCGGCAGCAGCACCCAGTGGAAGCGGGCGCGGCGCGGGTCGTGGAGGAGGCCGCCGAGGAGCACCGCCTCGGCCTCGATCCCGGCCGGCAGCGCGTCGGCGGCGTCGGGGCGCCAGGCGCCGGCCAGCTGCTCGGCCACCGCGCGGTGCTTCCGCTGCATCGCGGCGAGCAGGCCGGCGAAGCGGCGCAGCGCCTCCGGCATGGCGAGGAGCCGCAGCGTGTGCGCGGTCGGCGCGGTGTCCACGACCACCTCGTCCCGCGCCTCGGCGCGCGCCAGCCGCGCCAGCTCGAGGAGCCCCACCAGCTCGTCCACGCCGGGGAGCGGCAGGGCGAAGAGGCGGTTCACGTCCTCGCGGTCGAGGTAGGTGCCGCGGAGCGCGAGCGCCGCCAGCCCCTCCCGCCGCTCGCCGAGCCAGCGCTCCCAGGCCGGCGCGGCGGCGAGCTCGACCGCGGCGAGGGCGCCGCGGCGTGTCGGGACGATCGTCGGGGTGGGGCCGAGCCTCAGGCCGAGGGCGTCGCCGAGCGAATGCGCGGGATCGGTCGAGACGATGAGGACGCGGCGGCCGGCGGCGGCCGCGGCGAGGGCGTGCGCGGCGGCGCAGGTGGTCTTGCCGACCCCGCCCTTGCCGCCGTAGAGGTGGAAGACGGGCGCTGCTACTCGCGCTCCTCCGCCGCGCCGGAGTCGAAGCTCACCTCGACGCCGACGACGCCCGTGATGCCCGCCTCGCGCTTGCCGCGCTGGCGCTCGCGGATGGCGCGCAGCCGGGCCAGGAGCTCGGCCTCCAGCTCGCCGAACTCCTCGTCCGAGAGCTCGCCCAGCTCGTTCTGCATCTCGGCGGCGAGCAGCTCCTCGCGCAGGCGCTGCTCGTCGTTGAGCTCGGTGTCCACCGCCGCGGCGATCTTGTCGAGCACGAAGCCGATGCC
>DASWHY010000245.1:0-5143 GCA_036397955.1 Thermoanaerobaculia bacterium
GCGCCTCCGCCACCAGCTCCGGCGGCAGCACGAGCACTTGCGTCCGGCCGCGGAAGCTGGGGCGCGGCGGGCGCGGGCGGTCGGCCGGCAGCTCCAGCACCCGCGGCGCCCCGGCCAGGCGCTCGCGCCAGTAGGAGAGCCGACGGTCGAGGACGCCGCCGCGCAGCCACGTCCGCTGCCAGGCGGCGACGTCGCCGAGCTGCACGGCGGGCTCGGCCAGCGGCGAGGGACCGCCGGCGGCGAAGGCGCCGTAGAGCGCCGCCAGCTCGCGCAGGAAGAGGGCGAGCGACCAGCCGTCGTGGACGAAGTGGTGCTCGACCATGGTGAGCTGGTGGTCGCGCGCGCCGCGCCGCAAGAGGCCCCAGCGGGCGAGCGGCGGGCGCGCGACGTCGAAGGGGCGGGCGCACTCGCCGGCGATCAGGCGCTCCGCCTCGGCGGCGAGGAGCGGCGGCGGCAGCGCCGAGAGATCGACGACGGGGAGCCGGAGGCGTGCCGCCGGGTGGTCCGGCGGCTGGACGCGCTGCACCGGCCGCACGCCGCCCTCCTCGTCCTCCTCGGTCAGGAAGGCGGTGCGGAAGACCTCGTGGCGGCGCAGCATCTCGCGCAGCGCACGCTCCAGGGCGGCGGCGTCGAGGGCGCCGCGGAAGCGGAGGGTGATCTGGGTGTTGTAGGCGAGGTTCCCGGGGGCGAGCTGCTGTAGGAACCACACCCCCTCCTGCGCGAAGGTGAGGGGGAAGCAGCCGCCGCCCGCGGGGTCGCGCGACAGGCGGACGAGGGTGGGCGCATCGCCCGCCCCTTGCCTCCGCGCCCGCTCGACGGCGGCGGCGAAGGCGGCGAGCGTCGGTGCCGCGAAGAGCGCGCGGGCGGGCAGCTCCACGCCGCATGCCTCGCGTACCAGCGCCAGCATCCGCCCGGCGGCGAGCGAGTGCCCGCCGAGCTCGAAAAAGTCATCCTCCGGCTGCACCCGCGGCAGGTCGAGGAGCTCGGCCCAGACGCCGGCCAGCACCTCCTCGACCGCCCCGCCCGCCGCAGCGGGCTCGTCGCCGTCCGCCGCCGCCGGCGCGGGGGGCGGCAGCGCGGCGCGGTCCACCTTGCCGGCGGGCCCCTTGGGGAGCGCGTCGAGGAGCACCCAGGCGGCGGGCACCATCGCCGCGGGCAGGGTGCGGCGGAGCTGCCGCCGCAGCTCGGCGACCGTCGTGCCCGCCGCCGCGGCCACCCAGGCCACGAGCTGCCGCTCGCCCGGGTGCAGCTCGCGCGGCAGCACGGCCGCCTCACGCACGCCGGGGCAGGCGGCGAGCGCCGCCTCGACCTCCCGCGGCTCGACGCGCACGCCGCGCACCTTGACTTGGTCGTCGAGGCGGCCCAGGAACTCCAACGCGCCGTCGGGCAGGAAGCGCCCGCGGTCGCCGGTGCGGTAGAGCCGCTCGCCGCCCTCCGCCGCCAGCGGATGCGGAACGAAGCGCTCGGCCGTGAGGTCCGGACGCCCGAGGTAGCCGCGCGCCAGGCCGGCGCCGGCGAGGGCGATCTCCCCGGCCTCACCCGGCGGCGCCGGCGCGCCGTCGGCGGCGAGGAGGAGCACGCCGGTGCCCGCGATCGGCCGGCCGATCGGCACCGCCGGCCCGGCCGCCGGGGGGTCTCCGGCGCGCGGCTCGTGGAAGGTGGCGGTGACCGTCGCTTCGGAGGGGCCGTAGGCGTTGAGCCAGCGGACGCGCGTCCCCACCCGCCGCCGCCAGACGGCCAGCCGCTCGGCCAGCACCGCGTCGCTCCCCACGACGACGAGGCGGAGGTCGGGCGGCGGCCGGTGGCGCCCGCCGTCCAGCTCCGCCACCCATTGGTGCCAGAGCGGCGCCGGGAGGTTCGCCACCGTGATCCGCTCGCGCCGGAAGAGCTCCACCAGCTCGGCGACCGAGCCGGCGCCGTCCGGCGGCCGCAGCACCGCGGCGCCGCCGGCGAGCCAGGTGGGGAACAGCTCCTCGGCCAGCACGTCGAAGCCGAGCGCCGCGAACTGGAGCGCGCGGTCGGCCGGCCCGAGCGCGAAGGCGCGCGCGGCGGCGAGGGCGTGGTTGGCGAGCCCGCGGTGGGGGACCAGCACCCCCTTGGGCGTCCCGGTCGAGCCGGAGGTGTAGACCGCGTAGGCGGCGGCGTCGGGATGGACCGGCGCGGCCTCCACCGCATCCGCGTCTTCGCCATCCAAGCTCTCGGCATCCACCAGGACCTGCGGCAGCCCGGGGGCGATCTCCGCCGCGAGCCGCGCCAGCCGCTCCTCGGTGACGAGGACGGCCGCGCCGGCGTCGCGCAGCATCGTGCGGAGGCGGGCGGCGGGGAGTGCCGGGTCGAGCGGCAGATAGGCGGCGCCGGCCTCGAGCACGCCGAGGAGGGCTGGGCCAAGCTCCGGCCGGCGCTCCAGGCAGACCCCTACGAGAGACTCCGGGCCGACACCGAGCGCGCGCAACCGCCCCGCCATTCGTCGCGTGCCGGTCAGCAGCTCCCCGTAGGTGAGCCAACGGTCGCTACCGCCGATCGCCGGCGCCTCGGGGGCGCGCGCCGCCCGTGCCGCGATCAGCCGGTGGACGGGCGCCCACCGCGCCGCGGCGGCGTCGGCGAGCGCGGCCAGCTCTTCGCCCACGGCCGCGATCTGACCCCGCTCCGCCGCGGTCAGGAGCGGCAGCTCCGCGAGGCGCGCTTCCGGGCTCTCGACAAACCCCTCGAGCAGCGCCTGCCAGCGCTCCGCCATGCGCTCGATGGTCGCGGTCTCGAAGAGGTCGGTCGCGTGCTCCCAGAGGACGGTGATGCCGCCCTCGGCGGCGCCGGGCCGCCCGCGCCGCTGCTCGCGGCGCGGGATGCAGACGACGTTGAGGTCGAACTTGGCCGAGCCGTTCGAGACCCCCTCGATCAGCTCGGCGCGGAGGCCCGGGAAGACCAGCTCGGCGAGCGGCGAGTCGTGGAAGCTGAAGCTGACCTGGAAGAGCGGATTGCGCGACAGGTCGCGCGGCGGCCGCACGGCCTGCACCACGTGGTCGAAGGGGAGGTCCTGGTGGGCGTCGGCGTCGAGGCAAAGGCGGCGGGTGCGGGCGAGGTGTTCGGCGACGGTCGGGTCGCCGGCGAGGTCGTGCGCCAGCACCAGGTTGTTGACGATCATGCCGATCATCCGCTCGGTCTCGGGCCGCCGCCGATTGGCCACCGCCGAGCCGACGTTCGGGTGCTCCTCCTCGGCCAGCCGCGCGCAGAGCGCGGCGAAGGCGGCCTCCAGCGTCATGAAGAGGCTCACCCCCTGCCGGCGGCTGGCCGCCCGCAGCGCGTCGGCGAGGGGCGCGTCCAGCTCCGTCCGCAGCACCCGGCCGCGGAAGCTCTGGCGCGGCGGGCGGGGCCGGTCGGCGGGGAGGTCGAGCGGCCGCGTGCGGCCGGCGAGGGTCCGCTGCCAGAAGGCGAGCTGGCGCGCCGCCTCCGGGCCTTGCGCCCAGCGCCGCTGCCAGGCGGCGAAGTCGGCGAGCTGCACCGCGGGGGCCGCGAGCGCGAGGGCGCGGCCGGCGGCGTAGGCCCCGTACGCAAGCGCCAGCTCCTCGAGCAGCAGGTTCAGCGACCAGCCGTCGTGCAGCAGGTGGTGCTCGACGTGGACCCAGAGGTGCTCCTCCGGAGCGACGCACAGGAGCGTCCAGCGGACGAGCGGCAGGCGGGTGAGGTCGAAGGGCTGTTGGGTGGCGTCCCACACCCGGCGCTCGATCTCCCCGGCGCGCCGCTCCGCCGGCAGCGCGGCGAGGTCGACGACCGGGAGCGGCGGCTCCCAGGCCGGGTGGAGGCGCTGCACCGGCCGCCCGTGCGCTTCGGGGAAGGTGGTGCGGAAGATCTCGTGGCGGCGCACGAGGCCGGCGAGGGCGGCGGCCAGGGCGGGCACGTCGAGCCGGCCCTGGAGACGGAGCATCGTCTGGAACTGATAGGCGCGGAGCGACGGGTCGAGCTGCTCGAGGAACCAGATCCGCTCCTGCGAGAAGGAGAGGGGGAAGTCGGCGCCGCGCGGCAGCGCGACGATCGCCTCCGCGGCGGGCTCGCCGGCGCCGGCGCGGCGGTCGATCTCGGCCGCCAGCTCCGGCAGGGTCGGGCGCTCGAAGACGGTGGCGAGCGCCAGCTCGACCCCGAAGGCCTCGCGCACCCGCGAGATCATTCGCGTCGCGGCGAGCGAGTGCCCACCGAGCGCCAGGAAGTCGTCGTCGACTCCGACCCGCTCGGCACCCAGGAGCGGGGCCCAGATCGCGGCCAGCCGCTCCTCGGTGGGAGTACGCGGCGGCAGGTAGGGCAGCTCCGCTGCGCGGACTCCCGCCGGCGCCGGCAGGGCGGCGCGATCCACTTTGCCGTTGGGAGAAAGAGGGAGGCCGGGCAAGAGCACGAAGGCGGCCGGGACCATGTAGTCCGGCAGGCGTTGCGCGAGGTGAGCGCGCAGCTCCGCCGTAGCGCCCGGCCAACGTGCCGGGCGTTCTTCCGTTTCCATGGCCACGACGTAGGCGACCAGCTTCTTCTCACCCGAGCCGCTTTCCCGCGCCACGACCACCGCCTCACGCACCGCCGGGTGCGCGGCGAGCGCCGCCTCGATCTCCCCCAGCTCGAGGCGGAAGCCGCGCACTTTGACCTGGTGATCGAGGCGCCCGGCGAACTCCAGCCCGCCGCCGGCAAGCTCACGCGCGAGGTCGCCGGTGCGGTAGAGGCGGGCACCGGCCTCGCCCGCGAAGGCGTCGGGCACGAAGCGCTCGGCGGTCAGCGCGGGGCGGCCCAGGTAGCCGCGCGCCAGCCCGGCGCCGCCGATCAGCAGCTCCCCCGGCGCGCCCGCCGGCGCCCGGCGCCATAGGGTCTCCGCGCGCACCACGCGCACGCCGTCGATCGGCTCGCCGAGCGGCACGGTCGCTCCCTCGCCCGGCGCGCAGGCGCCGCAGGTGGCGTCGATCGTCGCCTCGGTGGGCCCGTAGAGGTTGTAGACCGCGACCGGCAGCCGCGCGCGGAAGCGCTCCACGACCTCCCGCGGCAGCGGCTCGCCGCCGCAGAAGAGGAGGCGGAGCGACCGGCAGTCTTCGAGCCCCGGCTGCTCCGCGAGCAGGCGCAGCAGCGAGGGCACGACCTGCAGGATGGTGATCCGCTCGCGCCGCAGGGTCTCGAC
>DASWHY010000246.1:0-2891 GCA_036397955.1 Thermoanaerobaculia bacterium
GAGCGGCGCGAAGACCTCGAGGGGCCGACGATGGACTCCTGGTCGCTCCGCGCCTCCTGGCAGCCGGCGCCCGACTGGTCGTTCCAGGTGAGCCACGGGCGGCTGGAGAGCCCCGAGCAGCTGGAGCCCGAGGTGGACACCGCGCGCACCACGGCCTCGGCGGTGTACAACCGGCGGCTGGCGCGCGGCACCTGGCAGACCACCTTCGCCTGGGGGCGCAACGCCAAAGAGCCGGGAGAGACGACGGACGCCGTGCTGCTGGAGTCGGCCCTTTCCCGCGGCCGCCACACCCTCTTCGCCCGCGCCGAGCGGCTGGAGAACGACGAGCTGTTCGGGCACGGGCACGACGACGGGAACGGGCTCGGCGACGATCATCTCGAGGGGCGCGTCTTCACCGTCGGCAAGCTGACGCTCGGCGGCCTCGACGACTTCTGGACCCGCGGCGCGCTGCGGGCCGGCGCCGGCGCTCTGGTGAGCGTCGCGCTGCTGCCGCGCGAGCTCGAGGCAACCTACGGCAGCACGCCGCTCTCCTGGATGGTCTTCGCCCGTCTCCGGCTGTAGAGTCGCGACGCCGGAAAAAATCCATGGAACCGAAGGTCCAGCTCTCGGCGGCCGAGCTGGAGGACGCCTGGCGCGTCCTCTCGCTCGAAGAGCGCGTCGAGGGGTTCGAGATCCTGCCGCCCGCCGAGGCCGAGGAGTTCCTGCGCTCGCTCGACGCCCGCGACATCGCCGAGCTGATGGCCGCCCTCCCCGCCGCGCGCCGGCGGCTCTGGATGCGCTTCCTCGAGCCGGACGACGCCGCCGACGTGCTGCAGGCGGCCGAGCCCGAGCTGCGCGAGGAGCTCCTGGCGGTCCTCGACGAGCCCACCCGCAAGGAGGTCAGGGCCCTCGCCGCCTACGCCGAGGACGAGGCCGGCGGCCTGATGAACCCGCGCTACGCGCGGGTGCGGCCGGAGATGACGACCGACGAGGCGATCGGCTACCTGCGCCGCCAGTCGCGCGAGCGGGTGGAGACGATCTACTACGTCTACGTCCTCGACGCGCAGCAGCAGCTGCTGGGCGTGGTCTCGCTGCGCGAGCTCTTCTCGGCGCCCGGCGACGCCCAGATGCGCGACCTGATGCACGCCGACCTCCTCACCATCAGCGAGGAGACCGACCAGGAGGAGGTCTCGCAGCTCCTCGCCAAGCACGACCTCCTGGCCATCCCGGTCGTCGACCACGAGGGGCGGATGAAAGGCATCGTCACCTTCGACGACGTCGCCGACGTCGTCGTCGAGGAGGCCACCGAAGACATCCAGAAGCTGGGCGGCTCGGCGGCCCTGGCCGAGCCCTATCTGGAGGCGGGGCTGGGGAAGATGGTGAGCAAGCGTGCCGGCTGGCTCTCCGCCCTCTTCCTCGGCGAGATGCTCACCACCTCGGCGATGGCCAGCTTCGAGGGCGAGATCGCGAAAGCCGTGGTGCTCGCCCTCTTCGTGCCGCTGATCATCTCGAGCGGCGGCAACTCGGGCTCCCAGGCCTCGACCCTCATCGTCCGCGCCCTGGCGCTCGGCGAGGTGCGCCTGCGCGACTGGTGGCGGGTGATGCGGCGGGAGGTGGTCGCCGGCGTCTGCCTCGGCAGCATCCTGGGCGGGATCGGCTTCGCCCGCGTGCTGCTCTGGTCCGCCGCCTTCCACGCCTACGGCGACCACGGCACGGCGCTCGCGGTCACCGTCGCGGTGAGCCTGCTGGGGGTGGTGATGTGGGGGACGCTGGTGGGCTCGATGCTGCCGCTGGTGCTCGACCGGCTGGGCTTCGACCCGGCCAGCGCCTCGGCCCCGTTCGTCGCCACCCTGGTCGACGTCACGGGCCTGCTCATCTACTTCACGGCGGCGAGTCTCCTGCTGCGCGGGACGCTGTTGTGAAAACGCCCGGGACGTAAACGCCCGGGACGTGGCCCGGGCGCTACGAAAACGCGCGCGCGGCGCGGCGCGCCCGCCACCACTCGACGACCGCCGGCAGCAGCGACACCACGACGATCCCCAGGATCACCAGCGAGAAGTGCTCCTGCACCACCGGGAGGTTGCCGAAGAGGTAGCCCGAGACGGTGCAGAGCAGCACCCAGGCGGCGCCGCCGGCCACGTTGTAGGCCATGAAGCGCGGGTAGCTCATGTGCCCGAGCCCGGCCACGAACGGCGCGAAGGTGCGGACGACGGGCACGAAACGGGCGATGACGATCGTCTTGCCGCCGTAGCGCGCGAAGAAGCGGGAGGTCTTGTCGAGGTGCTCCTGGCGGATGAGGAGGGGCTTCTCGCGGTGCACCAGCCAGGGGCCGAGCTTGCGGCCGATCCAGTAGTTCGCGGTGTCGCCGAGGACGGCGGCGGCGAAGAGGACGGCGAGGAGCCAGCCGAGCGCCAGGGTCGGCGTGGCGGCGGCCAGCGCGCCGGCGCCGAAGAGGAGGGAGTCCCCCGGCAGGAACGGGGTGACCACCAGCCCCGTCTCGCAGAAGACGACGACGAAGAGCAGGAGATAGCTCCAGCCGCCGTAGGTCTCGACCAGCACCTCCAGGTGCCGGTCGAGGTGAAGGAAGAGATCGACGAGCTGCCAGAAGAGGTCGTTGAGCCGGTGCAGGAGCTCCATGGGACGGCCGGCCTACTCCGCGGCCGCCCCTTCGATCCGCATGCGATAGAACGAGCGCCAGACGAAGGAGGCCGAGATGGCGAAGAACGCCGCGGCGAGCGTCCAACTGGTCGTCCGCGGCAGCTCGATCGCCAGCTCGACGGCCAGCAGGCCGAACAGCGTCGTAAACTTGATGACCGGGTTCATCGCCACCGACGAGGTGTCCTTGAAGGGGTCGCCGACCGTGTCGCCCACCACCGTCGCGGCGTGGAGCGCCGTCCCCTTCTCCTTGAGCT
>DASWHY010000247.1:0-3812 GCA_036397955.1 Thermoanaerobaculia bacterium
CGCCGCGGCCCGCCTACTCCCACCTCGACCTCGACGGCCGCTTCGCCGAGAGCCTCGTAGAAGGGCGGTTCAAGATCCTCTGCGAAGACCGCCGCGTGATCGCCTGCCGGCTCTTCGACCTCGCCGCGGACCCGGGGGAGCGGCGCGACCTGGCGGTCGAGCGTCCGGTGCTGGCAGGTTACCTCGAGCAGCGCCTGCGCACCCTGCGGAAACCCGAGGTCGCTCTCGAAGCGGTCGCCGCCGAGGTCGACGACGCGCTCGCCGAGCACCTGCGGGCCCTGGGATATCTTTAGCGCCTGGCTGACGTGATAGGTTCCTACACATGAGAACCACGGTCGAGACGGCGGTTGCTGGTGGGCGGTCGGCAGCGGGCTTCTCAACCTCCGCCGGCGCGGAGCCCCGGGGGGGATGACAGCAGCCCTCTCCCTCCTGCCGTTTCTGCTGCTGCCGCTCATCTTCCTCGCTCTTCGCCGCAGGTCCGACGACGGGGACGTCGCCGCGACCATCGTCAGCGCCGGCGTGTGGTGGTCGGCGCTGCTGTGCCTGCTGAGCGAAGCGCTGGCGGCGCTCGACCTGCTGCGGCCGGTGCCGCTTCTCGTCGGCAATCTCGTGCTGGTCGGCGCTTTGGCGTACGACGTGAGAGGAGACCTGGCGCGCTGCCAGAGGAGCGCTCTGCCGGCGCGCGCCGCCCTCGGTTTTTTCAAGGACGACCGCTATCCCTTCCCGCGCATCGTCATTGGCGCCGTATCGCTGCTGAACCTGCCGCTGTTGTTCCTTTACACGAACAACGTCGATTCCCTCGTCTATCACCTGCCGCGCATCTATCACTGGCTGCAGAACGGCAACCTCGATCCGTACGTGACGAGCGTTCCGCGCCAGATTTATATTCCCTCGCTGGCGAGCCAGTTGGCGAGCGTCTCGGTGGGTCTGACCGGCTCCGCGCTGTTCGTCAACCTCATCCAGTTCCTGGCATATCTCGGCTGCTGTGTGGCCCTGTTCCGGATCGGGTCTCTGCTGTTCGGCGATCAGGCCGCCGGTCGCTGGGCGGCGTTCTTCTTCGCCACGGTCCCGGCGGTGGTGCTCCAGGCGACGACTCCCCTGACCGACGTCGTCGCTGCGGCGTTCGTCCTTTTCGCCGTGGAGCGCTACCTCACTTTCGCCGCAGGCGCGGGCCAGGCGCCGGCCGGCCGGATCGTGGGCGACCCGCTGAGCGAGCTCATGGTGGTGGCGGCGCTCGGCGTCGCAGCGAAGACGACCACGGTACCGACGCTGGCGGTCCTGTGCCTGCTGACCGCGGCGATCACGGCGCGTCGCCTCACCCGCCGCCTGGCCGCGACCTTGCTCGGCGGCGGCGCGGTGGCCTCGGCGCTCCTCCTGCCGCCCGTCTACCGGCTCTCGACAGCCTTCCCGGGCCTGCGGCTGCCGTCCCACGACCAGTTGTTCGTCGGCTCCTTCGAGCCGCTGGCGGGAGTCGTCAACTACCTGCGCTATTCGATGCAGTCGCTGCTGTGCCTGCAGGTGTTCTCGCCGGACGTGGCGTTACGGATCCGGAGCCGCGTCGATGGGTGGAGCGCCGCCGCCGGGGCGAGCCTCGAGCAGCTCAATGCGTGGACGTTCACCGGCGAGGGATACGCGCCCAAGAACCAGCTCTTCCACCCCAGCCTCTCCTACGACCCCAAGGTCTACGTCGCTCTGCTGCTGGTCGTCGCCGTGGCGCCCTGGATGATCCTCGCCAGGCAGCGGCGGGACCGGGCGAGGGTGCTCGGCGTTTTCCTTGCCGTGCTGTGCGGTTGGGCCGCGTTCTTCGCTCTGTTCAACTGGCAGGTCTGGGGAGGGCGGCTGCAGGTTCCGCACATCGCCGGTCTCAGCGCTCTCGCCGGCGGAGCGCTGGCGCTGCGGGGCAGGGCTGTGGCGCTCGCCGGCGGCGCGGTTTTCGTCTGCGGCGTCGCGCTCGGTCTGATGAGCTCGGTCATGAACGAGTCCAAGTCGACGCTCGCCTGGAGGCGGCACGACGACCAGGTAGTCACTCCCTGGTGGAAGAGACCGCACCTTGCTGCGATCGTCGCGGATCGCCATGCCTTGGACGATTACGGGAGAGTCGTCAGCGTGCTGCGCAGCGAGCCGGCGAAGCGCATCGGGCTGGTCATGTTCTCCGGCGAGGAGTTCCTGGTGTGGAAGACGCTCGTCGAGACGCATGGCGTCTTCAGGCTGCCGCTGGTCTACGACCTGCGGCGACAGGACGACTTTCCTCCCGCGGTGGAGCAGGGCCGCCTGGGACCGGAGCAGCTCGGGAGCCTCGACTACATCGTCGTGCGTCTGCGCCGGCCGTTCCAGGCAGAGCAGTTGCCCCCCGGTTGGCGCCGGCATCCGGCGACCGCGGCCAACGAGAAGGTCTTCGTGCTGGTGCGGCCGACGGAGAGTCGACCAGACGGCGGCGTCCGGAGCAGCGAGTAGGCGCGCACCGCTGGCTTACCCCGGGGCGCGTAGCCCTTTTCGTCCATGCGGTATCTTTGGCCGGTGACCCGCACGACGCCTGTGGTCAGCGCCCAGATCCCCCGCCGCCACGACGTGGTGGTGCTGGGCTGGCTCTACACGGCCTTCATGTTCCTGCTGACGTCGGGCGTGCGGTTTCTGGCGCGCGGCGACGCCCACTTCGATCTCGTGCCTTACCTCTGGGTAGCGTCCGTCGTTTTCGCCGGCCTGGCGGCGGCGGCGGTGGCCTTTCGCCTGTGGCGCCGGGCCCGGCTCGAGCTGACGCGCGACGCCGTGCGCTACGTCGGGCACGCCCGCGCCAAGACGCTTCAGGTCGCCGGCGTCGTGCGCCTCGGTCTCGTGGAGTTCGGGACTTGGTCGAAGCTGGTGTCGATCGAGACGGCGTCGGAGCGGATCCTGTTGACGTTCCTGGCGCGCCGCCTGCCCCGCGAATTCGAGGCCGTGCTCGACGCCGTCGCAGCGCGTACCGGTCTCGCCTGGAAAGGCCGCGGCGAGCGGGGCCCGGTGTCGGGCCGGGCCGATTTCCGGGCTTTCCTGGGCGCCTGGCGCGAGGCGGTCGGCAGCACCTGGCGGCAGGTGCTGCGCTGGATCCTCACTCATTCCATCTACCCGCGCTTCGACAAAGTGGCGGTCAACAGCGTCTTCCTGCGCTGGGGTTACGGCATCTCCATGATGGGTCTGAGCCTGTTCGTGCTGCTCGCGGTCTTTCCCGCCGACCTCGCTTCCGAGGGCCGCGAGCGGGCCGCGGTGTGGACCGGCCTGGGCCTGCTCGCGGCCGGCTGGTGCGTGACCTGCCTCGGGGTCAACCTGGCGGTGCTCTTCCTCGACCGCGAGGTGCGGCGGCGGGAATCGTTCGAGGCCGAGCTCGAGGCGGCCCGCGCGGGCGGCCGCGGTGGCGGCCAGCCGGCTCATCCGCCGCACGCCCGGAGACCGCCGCTTCGTGACCCTGGCGCTCGCCGAGCTGACGCCGGAGGGCATCATGCGGCTGGTGCGAGCCGGCCACCTGCCGCCGCTGGTGGTGCGCGCCGACGGCTCGACGCAATGGCTGGCGCCGCGCGGCCTGGCCCTCGGCCTCGGCCGCGACGGCCGTTTCGCCGAGCCTCTGCGAGGTCGCCGAGGCGGCGCTCGCCGCCGGGGACCTGGTGATCCTCTACACCGACGGCGTGACCGAGACGCTGGACGCCGCCGACCGTGAATTCGGCGAGGAACGGCTGCGGGCCGCCGTTCTGCGGCTGCGCGGGCGATCCTGCGCCGAGATCCGCACGGGCGTCCTGGACGCCCTGGCCGCGTTCAGAGGAACGGCGCCGGTGACCGACGAC
>DASWHY010000248.1:0-2233 GCA_036397955.1 Thermoanaerobaculia bacterium
CTCGACGCCTACTGCGACCTCGAGTACGAGCTCGAGGACGGGCGGCGCAGCGACCGCAACCGCCGCCTCGAGCGCCTGTTGACCGCCGCCACCGGCGCCGAGGCCGCGCTGGTGGTCAACAACAACGCCGCCGCGCTGGTGCTGGCGCTGGCGGTGCTGGCGCGGGACCGGGAGGTCGTCGTCTCGCGCGGCGAGCTGGTGGAGATCGGCGGCTCCTTCCGCATCCCCGAGATCCTCGGCGCCGCCGGCGCCCGCCTGGTCGAGGTGGGCTCCACCAACCGCACCCGCCTCGCCGACTACGAGCGGGCGATCGGGCCGGAGACCGCGCTGCTGCTCAAGGTCTTCCCGAGCAACTTCCGGGTGGTCGGCTTCACCGCCGCGGTGGCGCCAGCGGAGCTGGTCGAGCTGGGGCGGCGGCGCGGCCTGCCGCTCCTGATCGACGAGGGGAGCGGGCTCCTCCGCCCGCACCCGGCGCCGGCGCTCGCCGGCCACCCCAGCCTCTCCGAGCTGGTGGCCGCCGGCTGCGACCTCGCCTGCGGCAGCGGCGACAAGCTGCTCGGCGGACCGCAGGCGGGGCTCCTGGTGGGGCGGGCGGAGATCGTCGCGCGCTGCCGCAAGCATCCGCTCTACCGCGCCCTGCGCCCGGACCGCGCCGGGGTGGCGGCGCTCGAAGGGGTGCTCAAGCTCCATCTCGCGGGGGCGCCGCTGCCCCTCGACCGCCTCTGGCCGGAGCCTGCCGCGCACCGGCGGCGGCTGGAGAGCGCGGCGGCGGCGGTGGGGGCGGAGATCGTGCCGGCCGAGGCGTTCCTGGGCGGCGGCTCGGCGCCCGAGGCGCCGCTGCCGGGCGAGGCGCTGGCCCTGCCGGGGGATGACTTTCTCCTCCGACGGCTGCGCACCGGCGAGCCGCCGGTCGTCGGCTACCTGCGCGGCGGGCGGCTCCTCCTCGACCTCCGCACGGTTGATCCCGAGGACGACGCGCTCCTCGTCGCGGCGGTGCGCGCCGCCCTCGCCGGGTGAGGCGAGGGGCCCGCGAGGCCACGGCGTGCGCGGCCGCGTCCTGATCGTCGAGGACCGGGAGTCGCTCCGCCGCATGCTGGAGCGGGCGCTGGCCGGCGAGGGGTACGAGGTGGCCGCCGCGGCGACCGGCGGCGAAGGGGTGCGCGCGGCGAGCGAGCGGCCCTTCGACCTGGTGCTCACCGACTTGAAGCTCCCCGACCTGTCCGGCCTCGAGGTGCTGGCGGCGAGCCGCGCCGCCCAGCCGCGGGTGCCGGTCGTCGTGCTGACCGGCTACGGCACCGTCGCCGCCGCCGTCGAGGCGATGAAGCTCGGCGCCTACGACTTCCTCGAGAAGCCGGTCGAGCTGGACGATCTGCTGCGCCTGGTCGAAGGGGCGATCGGACAGCCCGAGGCCGCCGCCGCCTTCGCGGCGCCGGGCGCGCCGCCGATCGTCGGCGCCCACCCGCGGCTGCGCGCCGCCCTCCGCCTCCTGCAGCGCGTCGCCCCGACCGAGAGCACCGTCCTTCTGACCGGCGAGAGCGGCACCGGCAAGGAGCTCTTCGCGCGCGCCCTCCACGCCCTGTCGCCGCGGCACGGCGGGCCGTTCGTGGCGGTCAACTGCGCCGCCATCCCGGAGACATTGCTCGAGAACGAGCTCTTCGGCCACGAGAAGGGGGCGTTCACCGGCGCCGACCGCCGGCAGCCGGGGCGCTTCGAGCTGGCGCAGGGTGGGACACTGCTGCTCGACGAGATCGGCGAGCTGCCGCCGGCGGTGCAGGGGAAGGTGCTGCGCGTCCTCGAGGAGCGCACCTTCGAGCGGGTGGGGAGCGGGCGGACGCAGCGCGCCGACGTGCGGCTGGCGGCGGCCACCAACCGCGACCTGCGGGCGATGGTCGAGGCCGGGGAGTTCCGCTCCGACCTCTACTTCCGGCTCGCCGTCTTCCCCGTCGAGCTGCCGGCGCTGCGCGAGCGCGCGAGCGACGTGCCGCTGCTGGCCCGGCACCTGCTCGCCGAGATCGCCCGCCGCCACCACCGCGAGGCGCCGGCCCTCGACGACGAGGCCGCCGCGCTCCTCGCCGCGCAACCCTGGCCCGGGAACGTGCGCGAGCTGGCCAACCTGCTCGAGCGGGCGGTGATCCTCTGCGAAGGGCCCGCCCTGCGCGCCGCCGACCTGCGGCCCCTTCTCGAGCCGCTCGGCGGCGAGCGCGAGCGCCTGCGCCGCGCGCTGGTCCAGGCG
>DASWHY010000249.1:0-2345 GCA_036397955.1 Thermoanaerobaculia bacterium
TGCACCCCCCAGCCCACCGCCGCGCCGGCGGCGCGCGCGGCGACCGCCGCCGCTGCCAGCCCCCAGAAGGAGACCAGGATGCCGGCCGCGGTGGCGAGCGAGCCGCGCACCACCTCGCGCCGCCCCTGCCCGGCGCTCTGCACCAGGCCGAAGACCTTGAGCGAGAGGACCGGCAGCACGCAGGGCATGGCGTTGAGGATCAGGCCGCCGAGGATGCCGAGGAGGATGGCGAAGCCGCCGGCCGAGAGGGCGGCCCGGCGCGAGACGGCGGTGGCCGGGCCGCCGGTGGCTGCGGCGGGGTCCGGCGGCGCCGCGGCGCCGGTCGGCGTGCCGCCGCTCCCGACTTGCAGCTCGAGCGTCGCCTTCGCCTCGGTCGGCGGCAGGCACTGCTGCTCGTCGCAGGCCTGGTACTGGAGGGTGGCGGCGACCGGGTAGGCGCCCGCCGCGGCGCCGGCCGGCACGGCGACCTCGGCGCGGATCTCGACGGTCCCGTCGTAGACCGCCAGCGGCTCCTCGGCGAAGGTGAAGGTTCGCTTCACCGCCTCGGGGTAGGTGATCGCGGCGGCCTTCCAGCCCTCCGGCAGCGCGAGGCCCAGCTCGGTGGGGATCAGGTAGTCGAAGGTCGGGACGTTGGCATTGACGTGCCAGCCGTCCTCGACGGCCACCCGGGCGACCACGACCGCGGCGCTCCCCGGCGCATAGGCCGTGCGGTCGGCGGCGAGCGTCAGGCTCGCCTTCTCGAGGTCGGGAGGCTGCGCCCAGCCCGCCGGCGCCGCGCCGAAGGCGAGGGCGGCGAGGGCTAGGACGGGAGTGCGGTACGAGAGCGTGCGCATCGCCCCGGATGATACCAGCGGGCCGACCACGCCAAATTGACGCCCCCGCAGCGCCCGGAAGGGGTGGCGGAAGCTCCATCTTGGAGATTACCGGCCCATCTCGGAGATTGGCGGCCGATCTCGGAGATCAGCGGACGGTCACGGAGATCGTCGGACGATCACGGAGATGGGACGCCGATCACGGTGACCGAGCGCTCCGTCACCGAGATGGAGCGCCGATCACGGAGATCGCGCGACGATCTCGGAGATGGGGCGTTGATCTCGGAGATGAGGCGTTCATCTCGGAGTTGGGGCGTTTTACTGCTGCGCGCTTGCTGCGGCCGTTCCGGTGTGGGGTCCCGCAGGCTCTCCTCCGCGCCGGGCGCTCCTTGGTGTCCGCGCTTCGCGTGCTGGTGCAGGGGCGCGTTGCCGGCAAACACGGCGACGGCTCCGGCGCCTCGCACGGTGGCCTGCGAAGGGGAGCGGACGGAGCGCCCGGCGCTCCAGAGACCTGCGGGCCCCGGCACCGCTGGTGGAGCCACTGCGAAGCCGTCATCCCGAGCGGGAGCGAGGGATCGGGCGGGGGGCGGGCTCCCGCTCGGGATGACAAATGGCCGACGTCACTTCAGAGTTCCGAATCATGGCGCCGCGGCACCATCCGTCCCGCGCGGACAGCCTGATACGATCCCCGCCCGTGAATCTCGCCCAGCGCGTCGCCAGGATGAGCGAGTCGGCGACGCTGCAGGTCTCGCGCAAGGCGGCGGAGCTGCGGGCGCGGGGGGTGGAGGTCGTCGACTTCGGGGCCGGCGAGCCGGACTTCGACACTCCGGCGATCGCCGTCGAGGCGGCGCGCGAGGCGCTGGCGCGGGGGTTCACGCGTTATACAGCGTCGAGCGGCATCCCCGAGCTGCGCGCCGCGCTCGCCGAGTCCCTCCGGCGGCGCCACGCCGCCCCCTGGAGCGCCTCCCAGACCGTCGTCACCGTCGGCGCCAAAGCGGCCCTCTTCGAGCTCGCGCTGGCGCTTTTCGAGAGCGGTGAGGAAGTCGTCATCCCGTCGCCCTGCTGGGTGAGCTTCCCCGAGCAGGTGCGCTTCAGCGGCGCCGAGCCGGTGCCCGCCGCCACCGCCATCGCCGACGGCTTCCGCATCCACGCCGAGGCCGTCCTCGGCGCCCTCACCCCGCGCACCCGCGCCGTCCTCCTCAACTCGCCGTGCAACCCGACCGGCGGCGTCGTCGGCGCCGCGGACCTGCGGGCCATCGTCGAAGAGGCCGCGCGGCGCGGCGTCCTGGTCGTCTCGGACGAGACCTACGAGCGCTTCCTCTACGACGGCGCGCCGCACGCCAGCGCCGCGGCGCTCGCCGCCGAGTTCCCGGAGACCGTGGTGCTCGTCGGCTCCTTCTCCAAGACCTACGCCATGACCGGCTGGCGGATCGGCTTCCTGGCCGGGCCGCCGGCGATCGTCCGCGCGGTCGAGAACGTGCAGAGCCACGCCACCTCGAACCCCACCTCCTTCGCCATGGTCGGCGCGCTCGA
>DASWHY010000250.1:0-3497 GCA_036397955.1 Thermoanaerobaculia bacterium
GCCGATGTACGTCCGCCGGTGGCCCCGGATCTCCGCCTCGTCGCGCATCCCGCCGAGAGACACCCGAACGAACTTGCGATCGAGGGCGGTCGCAATCGACTTGGCGAGCGAGGTCTTGCCGACGCCCGGCGGCCCGACGAAGCAGAGGATCGGCCCCTTGGTGTCCTGCTTGAGCTTGCGCACCGCCAGGTACTCGAGGATGCGCTCCTTGATCTTCTCGAGGTCGTAGTGGTCGTCGTCGAGCACCTGCTGCGCGCGGTCGAGGTCGAGGTCGTCTTGCGAGACGGTGCCCCAGGGCATGGCGGTCAGCCAGTCGAGGTAGGTGCGGATGATCTGCGTCTCGGCGCTCTCCGGGTGGCTGCGCTCGAGCCGCTTGATCTGCCGCTCCAGCTCCTCGCGCGCCTCCTCGGTCAGCCCCTTCTCGTCGGCCAGCTTGCGGTAGTTGGCGATCTCCTCCGACAGCTCCTCCCCCTCGCCCAGCTCCTGCTGGATCGCCTTGAGCTGCTGGCGCAGGAAGTACTCGCGCTGCGAGCGGTCCATCTCGCCGCGCGCCTGCGAGGAGATCTCCTGCTGCATGGTGAGCACCTGGATCTCCCGCACCAGGAGGTCGGACACCTTGCGCAGCCGCTCGACGGGGTCCATCGTCTCGAGGATCGCCTGCGCCTCGGGGAGCTTCAAGTCGAGGTTGCTGGCCGCGAGGTCGGCGAGGCGGCCGGAGTCTTCGAGGTTGGCGGCGATGACCATGACCTCGGCCGAGATCGGCTTGCCCAGCCCCACCGCCCGCTCCAGGCTCTCCTTGACGCTGCGCACCAGCGCCTCGGCTTCGAGCCCGCTCTCGGCCGGCTCCGGCTCCTCCAGCCGCTCGATCTTGGCCTGCAGGTACGGCTCGACCTGGCTGATGTGCTCGATGCGGGCGCGGGCGACCCCCTGGACCAGGATGCGGATGCGGCCGTCCGGGAGCTTCAGCATGCGCAGGATGACCGCCGCGGTGCCGAACGGGTAGAGGTCGGCCTCGCCGGGGTTCTCGACCGCCGAGTCGCGCTGCGCCACGAGCATGATGACGCGGCTCTCGGCGAGCGCGCGGTCCACCGCCACGACGCTCTTGTCGCGCCCCACCGAGAGCGGCAGGATGATGTAGGGGAAGACGACCGTATCCTTGAGCGGCAGGACCGGCAGGACGTCGGGGACCTTGACGCTCTCCTCCTGCGGCTCCCCCGGCGGCTTGCTCATCGTTCCTCGTTCTCCGGACTGTCGGCAGGTTCAGGCTCCTCGACATGCAAGAGGCAAGCCTCTTGGCGCTTCTCCTGCACCTTCGGAAACGTCACGATCAAAAGGCCCGCTTCGAGCCGCGCGCTGCCCTGGTGGCTGTTGACCGGCCAAAAGAGCTGGACCTCGCGCCGAAAGCGACCGTGTCCCCGCTCCATGCACTGGAAGCGCACACGCTGGCTGGTGGGGAGCGCCGTCGTCTTCGTGCCCGAGACGACGACGAGCGTGCCACGCACCTCGACCTTGACGTCGGCGGCGCCGAGCCCCGGCACGTCGAGGAGGAGCTGGATGGCCTCCGGCGTCTCGACGACGTCGAGGTCGGGCTGCCACTCGCCGGCGGCGAGCGTCCCGGCGCCGAGCTGGAGGGCCTCGTGGAAGAGGCGGTCGAGCTCCGACTGGAAGCGCGAGATCAGGTGCAGCGAGGGATAGCCGCCGGCCACCCTAGCCCTCCTCGCGGGTGGGGACCTCTTCGCGCGGCTGCACCAGGCCGCGCAGCACGTCCATGAAGGCGTCGATGTCCTCGAAGCGGCGGTAGACCGAGGCGAAGCGCACGTAGGCCACCTGGTCGAGCTCGCGCAGCCGCTCCATGACGAAGGAGCCGATGTCGCGGGTCGAGATCTCCCGGTCCTCGCGCTCGTGGAGCATGTTCTCGGCCTCTTCGACGATCTCCTCCAGCCGCCGCTGCGGCACCGGGCGCTTCTCGCAGGCCTTGAGCAGGCCCGACATCAGCTTCTTGCGGCTGAACTCCTCGCGGCTGCCGTCGTGCTTGACCACAAGATAGGGGATGTCTTCGATCTGCTCGTACGAGGTGAAGCGGCGGCCGCAGGAGAGGCACTCACGGCGCCGGCGGATGGTGACCCCGTCGCGGCTCTCCCGGGAGTCCACCACCCGGTCCCGGTTCTCGGAGCAGAAGGGGCACCGCATGGGCGGAGGGCAGCATAGCAGCGGTTGCCGGCGAGCCCCGGACCGCGGGGAACCCGGGGGAAGGAAAAATGCACCTCCGGAGGCCTGGAATGCACCCCCCAGGCCCTGGAGATCTATCTCCGGCGGCAGAAATACACCCCTTTCCTCGAGAAATACACCTCCCGGGCGCTGATCCCTTCGGCGGAGAGGCCGGAGACGCCGCCGAAGCCCCTCGGGACCTTCCTTCGGCACCCGGATGGTGCAAAGCGGCGCCCAAACGGTGCATGGCCGGGCCTGGAGATGACTTGGGAGCCGCAGGAATGCACCTTCCAGCCCTTCAGCGGTGCACTTCTGCGGTCGCCGGGTCCCGATCCGAGGCGGGCGGGCTTCCGCGGCGCACCCAATCGGCTTCCCGAGGCCTTCAGGCGTGCATGCCGGCCCTTGCGCGGTGCATCGCAGCCGCCGCCCGATGATCCCCAGGTGGGTGCTGGATTACCGGAGAGGCTGGAGCGCGAGCAGGTGCTCGACCTCGACGCCGTCGTCGAGCTCCTCCCAGTAGACGGCGAAACCCCCCGGCTCGAGCGACCATCCCTCCCGCTGGTCGGGGGACGCCCGCAGCAGCCATTTGAGCCAGGAGACCCCGTCGAGCGGCACGCCGATGTCCCGACCATCCGTCAGCATCACGTGGAGCACGTCGCCTTCGAACCGCACGCCGACTGCTCCGACGCTCGTTTCCCTACCGGGTGAAGTGATCATTCCACGCCTCCAACAGCGCCGACTGGTGCCACTGCGTCAACTTCATGACACGGTTCAGCTCGGCCGGGCCGTATCCACGATTCCAGGCAAGGGCGACCGGCAGCAGCCAGACCTTCGCCCGGGCCCCGCCGCGGAACACATGCACGTGCGGCGGCTCCGTGACGTCGGAAGAATAGAACCGGAACTTGTAGCCCGCAATCCGGATCGTCGGCACGGTTCTCCCATGAGGGAGGAGGCGACGCTCGTCGCTCCCCTCACGAGAGAAGACGGAAAACAGGGTTCAGTTTTTGCCGCTACTCGCTGGCGTTCAGGGCGATGTTGAGGCGGAGGAGGAGCTTCTTGAGGCTGGCGGCGTCTTGGATGTCGACTTGGAGGTCGCGGACGGACTCGACGACTTGGTGGGCCTCGTCTTCGACTTGCAGGGAGACCATGACGCGGCGGGCGCGGGCGAAGTCGGCGCGGGGGAGGTTGAGCTCGACGTTGCGGGAGAGCTCGCCGCGGCCGTTGCGGGCGGGCGGGGCCTGCATGGCCTGGCGGCGGAGGGTCTCGAGCTCGGAGAGGACGTCGCGGCC
>DASWHY010000251.1:0-5701 GCA_036397955.1 Thermoanaerobaculia bacterium
GCGGGTTGTCCGCGCTCTCGGCCTCGGCCAGGACGCGCCGGTTGAACTCCAGCCAGGAGAGCTCGCGGTTGAGGTACGGGGTGGTCTCCTCCGCCGGTTCCGGGAACGGGTGGACCGCGGAGGTGCGCTCGGGCTCGGACACGGGGCGGCGATGTTATCGCGCCGCCCGCAGTCCGCGGCGGCGGGCGGAAGGTGTCACACGGCCGTCGCAGGAGCGCCACAGGCGCGCCGCGGGCGCGGCGGTAAGTTCCTCGTGTACAGTCACTTATGGAACCGGCGGCCGGAACGTTTCGAGGGACATTGCGGAAATTGGCCCGGTCGTCCCCGACGCCGCTCCGGCCGCTTCCAGGGCAAAAGATACAAAGTGCGGCAGGGCAGCCACTTATGCGACTTGCACAAGGGATTGTTCAAAGCGGTGAAAAGCGCGGTGGAAAGCCGCTTCCAGGCCGCTTTCCACCCCTTTTTCGACAGACTTTTCCGCAGCTCCTGTGGAGAACTCGATGAGCGCCCCGGTGGTAGGCTCCCCCGGCGTGCCCCGCGACCGCATTCTGCTCATCGAAGATGAGCCGGACATCGTCGAAGTGCTGCAGTACAACCTCGAGAAGGAGGGGTTCGCGGTCGAGACCGCGCGCCGCGGCGAGCAGGGGCTGGAGGCGATCCGCCGCGAGCCCCCCGACCTCGTGCTCCTCGACCTCATGCTCCCCGGCGTCGACGGCCTGGAGATCACCCGCGCCCTCAAGCGCGAGGGCTCGACCGCCCGGGTGCCGATCGTCATGCTCACCGCCCGCGGCGAAGAGGTGGACCGGATCGTCGGTCTCGAGCTCGGGGCCGACGACTACATCACCAAGCCCTTCAGCCCGCGCGAGGTGGTGCTGCGGATCAAGGCGGTGCTCCGCCGCCGGCAGCCGGCGGGCCCGCCGGGGGAGACGATCGAGAGCGGCGGCGTGCGGCTCGACGCCGCGGCCCACCGCCTCTGGGTGCACGGCGAGGAAGTACCGCTCACCGCCACCGAGTTCCGGCTGCTGAAGCTGCTGCTCGAGCGCGGCGGCCGGGTACAGACCCGCGCCCAGCTCCTCTCCGACGTCTGGGGCTACGCCCAGGACGTGGACAGCCGCACCGTCGACACCCACATCCGGCGCCTGCGCCGCAAGCTCGGCCCCGAGGCCGAGCGGATCGAGACGGTGATCGGGGTCGGGTACCGGCTGCGCCGGTGAGCCGCGCGGCCGCCGCCGGCCTCGTCCTCGCCACCCTCGCCGCCGCCGCGGTCCTGCTGCGGCTCTGGCTCGAGCGCCGCTTCGCCAGGCGGCTGGCGCCGCTCGCGGCCGAGGCCCGGCGGCTCGCCGAGGAGAGCGACCGCCAGACCGCCGCGGCCCGCGGCGAGCGCGACCTCCTGGGCTCGATCCTCGCCGCGATGGCCGACGGCGTCCTGGTCGTCGGAGCGGACGGCCGCGCGCTGCTCGCCAACGCCGCCTTCCGCCGCCTCTTCGAGGTGCACGGCGAGGTGGCCGGCCGCGCGCTCCTCGAGCTGGTGCGGCAGCCCGAGCTGGCGGGGCTGGTGGCGGAGACACTAGCGACCGGCGCTGCGCAGGCGGGGGAGATGGCGTTGCGCGGCCCGGAGCGCCGGACCTTCGCGCTGACTGGCGCGCCGCTGCCCGAGGGCGCCGGCGCCGACGGCGGTGCCGTGCTCGTGGCGCGCGACACGACGGACTCCACGCGGCTCGCCGAGATGCGGCGCGATTTCGTCGCCAACGTCTCGCACGAGCTGAAGACGCCGCTGGCGGCGATCCGCGGCTACGCCGAGACGCTGCGCGACGGCGCGCTCGCCGAGCCCGAGACCGCCCGCCGCTTCACCGGCCGGATCCTCGAGCAGAGCCGGCGGCTGGAAGCCCTCCTCGCCGACCTCCTCACCCTGTCGCGCCTGGAGAGCGTCGGGCCGCCGCTCGAGCCGCAGGCGGTGGACCTCGAGGAGCTCGCCCGCGGCGCTCTCGAGCTGGTGGCGCGGCAGGCCGAGGAGCGCGGCGTGCGGCTGGCGCTCGAGAGCGTGCCGCTGCCGCCGGTGCCGGGCGACGCCGACGCCCTCGAGCGCCTCCTCAGCAACCTCTTGGACAATGCCATCAAGTACAACCGGCCCGACGGCACGGTGACGCTCGCCCTGGCGCGCGACGGCGAGCGCGCCGTCATCGAAGTGCGCGACACCGGCATCGGCATCCCGGCCGAGGCCGTGCCGCGCCTCTTCGAGCGCTTCTACCGGGTGGACAAGGGGCGGGCGCGCGAGGAGGGGGGGACCGGGCTGGGGCTCGCCATCGTCAAGCACGTGGCGCAGAGCCACGGCGCCCAGGTCGAGGTCGAGAGCCGCCCCGGGCAGGGCTCGACCTTCCGCGTCAGGCTCCCGCTCCAGTCGTAGGGGCGGCGGTCAGGATCTCTCGCGGCGCGCCACGCGCCACCAGCTTTCCGCGCTCCAGCACCAGCACCTCCTCGCAGAGCGCCAGCACCTCCTCCGGGTCGTGAGTGACGTAGAGCATCGGCACCCCGAACTCGGCGCGCACGCGCTTGAGGTACGGAATGATCCGCGCCTTGAGCGGGCGGTCGAGGGCGGCGAGCGGCTCGTCGAGGAGAAGGAGCCGCGGCGAGGAGAGGAGCGCGCGCGCCAGCGCCACCCGCTGCCGCTCCCCGCCTGACAGCGCACCGATCCCGCGGTCGAGCAGCGGCTCGATCTCGAGCACCTCAGCGACGTGCCGCAGCGTCACCGGGCCGGGCTCGCCGGGCGGCGGACGGTGGCCGTAGAGCAGGTTGCGGCGCACCGAGAGGTGGGGGAAGAGGGCGCCATCCTGCGGCACGTAACCGATGCGGCGGCGGCGGGCCGGCAGCACGTAGCGGGCGGCGGTGTCGGTGAGCACGCGGCCGTCGAGGGCGATCCAGGCCGAGGGGGCGCGGCGCAGGCCGGCCACCAGGTCGAGGAGCGCGGTCTTGCCGGCGCCCGAGGGGCCGAAGAGGGCGGTGACGTCCACCGACAGCTCGGCGTCCATCGCCAGCTCGAAGCCGGCGAGCGGCAGGCGGATCGCGCGCAGCGCCAGCCTCACGCTCCCTCCGGCCGCCGGCGCAGCAGCCACTCCCCCGTCCACACCGCGGCGAAGGCGACCGCCACCGAAACGGCGAGCAGGCGGAAGGCGTGGTCGTCGCGGCCGAGCTGTACCTGCTGGTAGATCGAGAGCGAAAGCGTCGAGGTGCGCCCCGGAATGTTGCCGGCGACCAGGATCGTGGCGCCGAACTCGCCGAGCGCGCGGGCGAACGCGAGGAGCGTGCCGCCGACGACGCCGCGCGCCGCCAGCGGCAGGGTGAGGGTGAAGAAGACGCGCGGGCCGGCGGCACCGAGGGTGCGGGCGATCTGCTCCAGCCGCCGCGGCACCCCCTCGAAGGCGGTGCGCGCCGAGCGCACCAGCAGCGGGAACGACATGACCGCCATCGCCAGCACCACCGCGCGCCAGGTGAAGACGACGTCGATCCCCAGCCGCTCGTGGAGGAAGCCGCCGAGCGGCCCGCGCCGGCCGAACAGCTCGAGCAGGATGAGGCCGGTCGCGACCGGCGGCACCACCAGCGGCAGGGCGACGGCGGTCTCGACCAGCGACTTGCCCGGCCAGGTGCGGCGGGCGAGGAGCCAGGCGAGGGCGAGGCCCGGCGGCAGGATGACGAGGGTGGCGAGGGCGGCGATGCGGACGGTGAAGGCGACGACCCGCCACTCTTCCGCACTCACGGGCGCGGCGGGGCGGGGGGCAGCAGGAGGAAACCGCGCCGCGCGAAGACCTCCCGCCCCGCGGCGGATTCGAGGAAGGCGAGGAAGCGGCGCGCCGCCTGCGGGCGCGGGCTGCCGCGCACCACGGCGAAGGGGTAGGAGATGCGCGGCCCCGCGGCGGCCGGCACCTCGAAAGCCACCCGCACGTCCTTGGAGATCGCCGCGTCGGTCTTGTAGACGATCCCGGCGTCGGCGTTGCCGGCGGCCACCGCGGCGAGCGCGGCGCGCACGTTCTCGGTCGGCACGACCCGCGCGGCGAGCGCGTCCCAGAGCTTCAGGCCGGCGAGGTACCGCTTGGCGTAGATCCCGGCCGGCACCGTCCGCGGCTCGGCGAGGGCGAGCGCCTCGACCCGTGGACCGGCGAGGTCGCGCGGCGCGGCGATCGGCAGCCCGCCCGCCGCCGGCACCACCACGACCAGGGTGTTCGAGAGCACGCCGCGGCGGCTGCCGGGGAGGATCAGCCCGCGCGCCGCCAGCCGGTCCATCTGGGCCTCGTCGGCGGAGAGGAAGAGATCGGCCGGCGCCCCCTCCTCGATCTGCCGCGCCAGCGTGCTGGAAGCGCCGAGGTTGAGCAGCACCTTGGTGCCGCTCTGCTTCTCGTGCGCCGCGGCCAGCTCCTCGAGCGCCTCGCTCAAGCTGGCGGCGGCGAAGACGTACAGCTCGCCGGCCGCCGCCGGCGCGCCGCCGAGGAAGGCGAGCACGGCAGCCGCCACGGCCGCGACGCGCGCGCGAGGTCGCTTCGTCTCTTTCCTCAAGGCGGCGACGGACATGAGCAGTACCTCCAGATTGTCACACGCTTCCAAGCCGCTTGGCGCCGCCGCGTCCTTCCACTCCGCATGCCCAGGGGGTAAGATGCGACGGCGAAAGGCATTACGGCGAATGGAACGGCACCTCGACTACGACCTCGACCGCATCCGCCAGAGCCTGCTGCGGATGGGCGGGCTGGTCGAAAAGATGGTCGCCGACGCCACCCAGGCGCTGGTCGATCGCGACACGCCGCTCGCCCGCGCCGTCGTCGACCGCGACCACGAGATCGACCTGCTCGAGATCGAGATCGACGAGGACTGCCACAGCATCCTGTCGCGCAAGCAGCCCACCGCCGTCGATCTCCGCTTCCTCGTCGCGGTGATGAAGATCAACAGCGACCTCGAGCGGATCGGCGACTCGGCGGTCAACATCGCGCAGTCGGTCGAGAAGCTCAACGAGGAGCCGGTCCTCAAGCCCTACGTCGACATCCCGCACCAGTCGCAGCTCGTGCAGGCGATGGTGCGCCAGAGCCTCGACGCCTTCGTGCGCCGCGACGACCGGCTCGCCATCGACGTCTGCCGCGGCGACGACGAGGTGGACGGCGTCTACAGGAAGCTCTTCTGCGAGCTGCTCGGCTACATGACCGAGGACCGCGAGAAGGTGACGCGCGCGCTCCATCTCCTGCTCATCTCGCGCAACCTGGAGCGGATCGCCGACCACTCGACGAACATCGCCGAGGACGTCATCTACTACGTCTCCGGGCGCGACGTCCGCCACCAAACCGACCAGGCCGCCACGGGCTAACGGCGCCCGCCGGCCCGCCGCGGGTGAAGGTCCTTTTCCTCTGCACCGGCAACTCGGCGCGCAGCATTCTCGCCGAGCACCTCCTCCGCCGCCTCGATCCCCACCGTTTCGAGACCTGGAGCGCCGGCTCGCAGCCGCGCGGCGAGGTGCACCCGCTGGCCCTCGAAGTGCTGGCCGAGGAGTACCGCGTGGACGCCTCTGCCGCCCGCAGCAAGTCCTGGCGCGAGCTCACCGACATCGAGTTCGACCTGGTGGTGACCGTCTGCGACGACGCCCGCGAGAGCTGCCCCCTCTGGCCCGGGCGCACCGCGGTGGCGCACTGGGGGATGCGGGACCCGGCGGCGGTCGAGGGGGACGAGG
>DASWHY010000252.1:0-2232 GCA_036397955.1 Thermoanaerobaculia bacterium
GCCGAAGTCCACCTCGTCCTGGTCAGCCCCGAGACCAGCCCCGTGCTCGGGTTCGAGGTGGTGCGGGACGGTCGCGTTCTCTTCGAGGACGAGCCCGAGCGCTGGCTCCGCGAGCGGGAGCGCCTCTGGAAGCTCTACGACGACAGCCTCCCCTTCCGCCGTGCCGCTCGGGAGCGCCTGCGCGAGTTCGCCCGCGCCTTCCGCGATGGCACCTGAGGTCCTGCTCCGCAAGCTCGGCTTCCTCCGCCAGCTCCTAGAGGACCTCGCCGCCTTCCGCGGCGCGAGCTCGGATGAGGTCGCGCGGGAGCACTACAAGCTCGAACGGCTCTTCGAGCTGCTGGGCACGACGGCGGGAGACACCGTCCAGCATCTGCTCGCGGAGCGCGGTCTGACGCCGGAGTCCTACCGCGACGCCTTCCGCCTCGCCGCCGAGCACGGCCTGCTCCCTGCCGACCTCGCGGCCAGCCTCCAGGAGGCGGCCGGGATGAGAAACGTCCTCGTCCACCTCTACGAGCAGATCGACCTCGAGATCCTGCGCGCGAGCATCGAGCCGGCCCTTCGCGACTTCCACCAGTTCGTAGCCGTGCTCGAAGCGAGACTGTCGCCCTAGTACCCCGCCGGCCTAATCCCGCTTCTTCTGATACCAACTGGTGGAGCTCAAGAAGCTGCACGGCATCAAGTAGTCCGGCGTACGGCGTGGCGGTTTCGCAGTACCATGCGCGCACTTCGCTCTGGAGGTGTTCGCATGAGGCTCCGCACCCGCGTCGTGTTGGCCGCCGCTGCCCTGCTGGCGCCGCTCTTGCCGGAAGCGTCCGCCCGTCCCCAGCCGCCGCCGGCCTCGCCCGCGCCGCCCGCCATCACCGTCCTCAAGGCCGCGCGGCTCTTCGACGGCCGCAGCGATCGCACGTGGCGCGACGGGGTGGTGATCGTCGAGGGGGACAAGATCAAGGCCGTCGGGTCGCGGCTGGCGGTGCCGGCGGGGGCGAACGTCATCGACCTCGGCGACGCCACCCTGCTGCCCGGCCTCATCGACGCCCACACCCATCTCTCCGGCGAGTCCGGCGACGACTGGGCGCGCGACGCCATCGCGGGGCTGCGGCGCGGCGTGCCGGAGGTCGCGGTGCGCGCCGCCGAGCACGCGCGGCGGACTCTCATGGCCGGCTTCACCACCGTCCGCGACGTCGGCTCCGGCGAGTACGTCGACGTCGGGCTGCGCAACGCCATCCGCGACGGCATGGCGGTCGGCCCGCGCATGCTGGTGGCGGTCAACTCGCTGGGCTCGCGCGGCGGTCATTGCGATGCCACGGGCTTCCCGTACGAGCGCTTCGGCGAGGAGTCCGGCATCGCCGACGGCATCGCCAGCGGCCCCGACGAGTTCCGCGACGCCGTCCGCTTCCAGGTCAAGTACGGCGCCGACGTGATCAAGGTCTGCGCCACCGGCGGCGTGCTGTCGCTCGGCGACGAGGTGGACACGCCGCAGCTCACTCAGGAGGAGATGGACGCGATCGTCGCCGAGGCCCGCCGGCTGCGCAAGAAGGTCGCCGTCCACGCCCACGGCGCCGAAGGCGCGAAGGTGGCGATCCGCGCCGGCGTCGATTCGATCGAGCACGGCTCCTTCTTGGACGACGAGGCGCTGCGCCTGATGAAGCAGCGCGGCACCCGGCTGGTGCCGACGCTCCTGGCCGGCGAGTACGCCGGCGGCCGCGCCACCAAGCGCGAGTACCCGCCGGAGATCGCCGCCAAGGCGGCGCAGGCGGTGGCGGCGCGCTCGGCGACCTTCAAGAAGGCGCTGGCGCTCGGCGTGCCGATCGCCTTCGGCACCGACTCGGCGGTCTCGCCGCACGGCCGCAACGCCGAGGAGTTCGCGCTGCTGGTCGAGCACGGCATGAAGCCCGCCGCGGCCCTGCGCTCGGCCACCGCCGACGCCGCCAAGCTGCTGGGGATCGAGAAGACCGTCGGCACCCTCGAGGCGGGCAAGGAAGCCGACGTCGTCGCCGTCCCCGGCGACCCGCTCGCCGACATCCGCGTCATGGAGCGCGTGCGCTTCGTGATGAAGGGGGGGAAGGTCTACCGGAGCGAGTAGACTTCGGCCGGGATGGCGTACGAAGCGGTCATCGGCCTGGAGGTGCACGTCCAGCTCCGGACCGCGACCAAGATGTTCTGCCGCTGCGCCAACCGCTTCGGGGCGCCGCCCAACACCCTCGTCTGCCCGGTTTGCCTCGGCTACCCCGG
>DASWHY010000253.1:0-16159 GCA_036397955.1 Thermoanaerobaculia bacterium
TTCGCGCCCACGGAGTGCTGGACGACGCCCTACGGGCCGGCCAAGGCGGACGTCATCGTCGACGGCCCGCTGCGCTCGCCCAACATGCTGTACTGCGACGCCGGCGCCTACGCGCTCTGCTTCTTCTCCGGCCCGCCGGAGGCGACGGGCAAGCCGGACGCCGGCAATCAGCCGCTGCCGTGCGTCCTCGAAGGCGACGGCGACGTCGCGAAGTGCACCTGCGAGGTCTTCACCTCGGGCCCGTACTTCGTGGACATCAACGGGATCTTGAACCTCGGCGCCTACTTCGAGACCGTGCAGACCTGCGGGCAGGACGGCTCGCAGTGCGCCAACATCCACAACTGCGGCCCGGACGGCAAGATCCCGGGGTGCGAGAAGCGGACGCAGGCGCCGGTCTGCCAGTACGTCGAGGACCAGGACCCGGACGACCCGGCGGTCTCGCTGATGCCGAAGGCCGACCTCGTCTCGACCTTCAGCTTCGCCATGGACGACGACTACCAGATCGGGAGCAGCCCCTGCACCACCGCCGCCAAGTACGCCGGCTGCATGACCGCGCCCTGCTTCTTCGCCGAGGGGGACGACTCGCCGCCGGAGGACGGCGAGACGATCCAGTGCCATTGCCCGACCTACACCGGCGAGTTCCAGATCGGCCAGCCCAACCGGACGGACTGCGTGATCGACGGCGGCACGACCCACGTCTGGTCGGCGGCCCGCAGCGTCACGGACGGCGGCGGGCAGTAATCAGTTCGCCGCCGCCATCGGCGCCGGGCGGTAGGAGAGGTCGGGGCGGACCATCCCGATCCGCCGGTTGAAGCGGCGCACGAGCTGCCAGGTGCGGGCCTGGAGCGCGTCGCCCTCGTCGCCGAGCTTGGCGGAGTTCGCCTCCTGGCGCGCGGCGAGGTCGGCGGGGCTCTTGCCGTAGGTCACCACCGCCCAGACCGGCAAGTCGTGGCCGCTGACGGCCTGGTAGATCCTGAAGCCGTCGGTGACGCCCTTCGCCTTGAACAGCGCCTGCCACTCGTGGGAGATCGCCTCGGCGTCCGCCTCGCGGCCGGGGAGCAGGTAGTAGATGTCGTAGCCGATGGCACGCGCGTCGTTGCCGGCGAGGATGGTGGCCGGCAGGTAGGAGAGGTCGGGGCGCTCCATGACGATGAAGTCGTTCGCGGAGAACATCGGCTCGCCGCCGCGGCGCCAGAGGTCGGCGAACTTGTCCGCCCCCATCTTTTTCGCCATCTCGGCGAACGCCTGCGGCACGACGTTCATGTCGGCGACGCTCTTGATCGGCATGACGAAGAAGTAGGAGAAGTCGTCGGTCATCACCACGTCGAAGGCGGGGAAGCTCGTGCTGTGCGCTTTGATGGCGCCGAGGACCTCCTGGGTCGTCGACTCGTAGGCGGCGAGCTTCGAGGGGTTGGCGATCTCCTCGTGGATCAGGAAGAGCTGCCCCTGCGGCATGTCGGCGGCCGCGAGGGCGAAGCCGCCCGCGAGCAGGGCGGCGGCGAACAGGGCGATGCACTTGGGCGTACGCATCTCATCCTCCTTGGCAGGGATTGGTCCCGGGAATTTCACCCACTCTACGCGACGGAAGGGCGGTTTGGATGGCGCCGGCTACTCGACGCGGAAGGTGACGCCGTCGCTCCTGCCCAGGTCGTCGGTGACGACCAGGCGGTGGGTGCCGGTCTCCGACGCCAGGTAGAGGCGCTCGCCGGGGGCGGCGGCGCCGACCAGGAGGCCGTCGCGGTACCAGTAGAGCTGGCCGACGCCGGGGCCGGCGCGGGCGAGGAGGGGGATGCGCTGGTCTTCGGCCGGCACGCCGCGGCGCCGGCGGTAAGGAGTCGCCGGGTCGGGGGAGACGATCGCCGGCGGCTCGCCGACCGGGACGCCGCCGCAGCCGGGGCGCGGGCGCGGCGGCTCGGGGACGGGGCGCCCCTGCGCCCGCCACCAGGCGGCCAGCTCGGGCGGGTAGAGGGTCAAGAGCGCGGCGCGGCTCGGGCGGCTGGCCAGGCAGTCGCCGGCGAGGAGCTCGCCGCTCTCGGCGTCCACCAGCGCCTCGCGGTGGTACGTGCAGGCGCGGAGGCGCGAGCGGCCGGGGAGGTAGGGCGCGGTCAGCCGCTCGCGGCAGGCCGGGCCGGGCAGCTCGCGCGACAGGGCGCAGAGCTCGATCGGCTCGAGCCGTGCGCGCAGCGGCCGCGGCGCGCGGCCGCCGGGATCGACGGCGCGGAAGAGGTCGAAGAGGAGCGGCCCTGCGTGCTCGCTTCCGGAGATCCCCTGCCGCGGCCGGCCGTCGAAGTTCCCCACCCAGACGCCGATCGCGTAGCGGCCGGAGAGGCCGATCGCCCAGGCGTCGCGGTGGCCGTAGGAGGTGCCGGTCTTCCAGGCCACCGCCGGCGCGTCGCGCGCCAGCGCCCAGGAGTCGGGCAGGTCGGGGCGGCGGAGGTCGGTCAGGATCTCGACGATGACCTGCGCCGCTTCGGCGGAGAAGAGCGGCTCGGGCCGCGGCTCCTCCGGGCGCGCCGCGGTCTCGAGGAGCCGCGGCGCCCGGTGGAGGCCGCCCTCGGCGAGGGTGGCGTAGAGGTTGGTCAGGTCGAGGAGCGTCACCTCGCCGGCGCCGAGGACGAGCGGCAGGCCGTACGCGAGCGGCTCGCGGTCGAGGGTGGCGAGGCCGCCGCGCCGGAGGAGCTTCTGGAAGCGCTCGAGCCCGACCTCGGCGAGGAGGCGCACCGCCGAGGCGTTGAGCGACTGGATGAGCGCCTCGCGCACCGTCACCCGGCCGCGGTAGCGCTCGTCGTAGTTCTCGGCCACGTAGCCCGAGAAGTCGGTCGGCACGTCGAGGAGGTAGGAGTCGGGCAGCACCCGCCCCTCGTCGAGCGCCATGGCGTAGAGGAAGGGCTTGAGCGCCGAGCCCGGAGAGCGGCGGGCGACGGCGCCGTTGACCTGCCCCTGGAAGGCGGTGTCGAAAAAGCCGCCGGAGCCGACCAGGGCGCGCACCGCGCGCGGGGCGTTCTCGACGATCACGACGGCGGCGTTGCCGATCCCCTGGGCGCGGAGGTCGGCGAGGCGCCGGCGCACCTGCTCCTCGGCGGTGCGCTGGAGGCCGGCGTCGAGAGTGGTGGCGAGGCGCGGGGTCGCGGGGTAGCGCGCGACGGCCAGCTCGGCGAAGTGCGGCGCCGCGAACGGCGGCGCGCGGCGCGCCGCGGGGAGCGGCTGGCGGCGGGCGTCGGCGACCGCGGCGGCGGGGAAGGCGCCGAGGTCGGCGAGCCGCCGCAGGACGCCGTCGCGCGCCGCGCGCGCCGCCGCCGGCGCGGCCGCCGGGTCGAAGCGGTTGGGGGAGCGCGGCAGCGCCACGAGCAGCGCGATCTCGCCGAGCGAGAGCTGGTCCGGGGGCTTGCCGAAGTGGAACCAGGCGGCGGCGCCGACCCCCTCGACGTTGCCGCCGTAGGGGGCGAGGTTCAAGTAGAGCTCGAGGACCTCCTGCTTCGAGAAGCGCCGCTCGAGCTGGAGGGCGCGGAAGCTCTCGCGCAGCTTCGCGGCGAGGGTGCGCGGCCCGGGCTCGGCCATCCGCGCCACCTGCATCGGCAGCGTCGAGGCGCCGGAGACGACGCGGCCGGCGCGCAGGTTGGTCCAGGCGGCGCGCGCCGCGGCGAGCGGGTTCACCCCCGGATGGCGCCAGAACCAGCGGTCCTCGGCCGCGACGAGGGCGCGCGGCAGCTCCGGCGGCAGCTCGTCGAGGCCGACGGGCAGCCGCCAGCGCTCGTCGGCCGGCAGGAAGAAGCGCAGCGGCGCCCCCTCGCGGTCGGCCACCACCACCGCCGGCGGGCGCTCCAAGGCGGTCCAGGGGAAAGGGAAGAGGAGGTTTAGGAGGAGGAAAAGCAGGTAGGGGAAGAACGGCAGCAGGGCGAGCGCCCAAAGCCTGCGAGGGCCCCGCCATCTGCGGTGCCCCTGGTCCCTGCGACGACCCCCGCTTGTCATCCTGAGCGCAGCGAAGGATCTGGGGGTGGGAACCTCGGGCGATGCACCCCCGCCCAGATCCTTCGCTTCGCTCAGGATGACAGGCCCTGCCGGTTTGCCGCGCCTCACCGTCGTGCCCTCCCTCTTCTCCCCGTTACTGCCTAACCTGAACCTCCATCTCCCCCCGCTCCCCGGTCGCCCGCAGGGCGGGGTCGTACATCGCTTCGGCCTGTACCGGCGGCAGGCGGAACTTGCCGGGGGAGACGGCGCGGGCGAGGGCGTAGAACTCCTGCCACGAATCGGCCGGCAGGTCGGTGAAGATCAGGATCCGGTCGTCGCGCAGGTCGAAGTGGCGCGGCTGGGCGGCGCGGGTGACCCAGGGCAGGGTCTCCGTCGTCTCGAGCCGCGGGTTCTCGACCTCCAGGCCCGACGGCAGGAGCTGCACCAGCGCCACGTTCCAGACCGGGCCCGAGACGCTGCGCACCCGCGTCTTCAGCACCACGAGGTCGCCCTGCCGGACGCTCCCGAGGTTGACCGGCGCGCCGTCGCGCGACAGCACCTCGCGCTGCACCTCGAGGCCGGCCGAGGCCGGCCGGAAGGCGCGGTCCGTCGGCACGCCGCGGGTGCGCAGGCTGTAGAAGGCGGCGCCGGGCTTGTAGCCGGCGTTCATCCGCACCCGCAGAGGCGCCGTGCCGCGGATGTCGCGGAAGGTCACCGTCTCGTGCGTGAAGCTCCCCACCTTCTTGTCGCCGGCGAAGACGCTGCCCGAGTACGGACCGAGCGCCGCCTGCCGCTTGAAGAGCTGCCCCAGCGCCAGCAAGGTGAACCCGCTCTCCTGCGTGTTCCACCCCGTCGTCGCGGTCTGCGCGTCGCGGGTCAGGACGTCCACCAGCGCCGGGATGCGCGGGCTGCGCGGCGCGGCGTCGAGGAGGGCGAGGAGCAGCAGAGCGCGGTTGCGCACCGTCGAGTTCCAGTTGCCGCCGGTCTGCCGCGCCACGCGCTCGACCTCGGCGAGCCCCATGATCAGCTCGTTGAGCGCCTGCGGGTTGCCGGTGGCGGCGTAGGCGGCGGCCAGGAGCGCCCGCGACTCCGGCCGCAGCGCCGGCTTGTGCTTCTCACGCAGGAAGTCCATGGTGCCGGCGTCGGGCCGCCCGCCGCGCGCCAGGACGTAGAGCGCGTAGGCGGTGCGCTGCAGCTCCTCGCCGCCGTACTGGGCCTTGGCCCGTACCTGCCCGGCGAGGTGGTCGAGCGCGCCCTTGAGCAGCGCATCGTCCACCGGGTGGCCGGCGCGCCGCGCCTCGACCAGGAAGTGGGTGGCGTAGACGCTCCCCCAGGGGTGCGCCGTCTGCTCGCCCGGCCAGAGGGCGAAGCCGCCGTCGAAGAGCTGCATCGTCGAGACCCGCCGCACCCCCTCCTGGACGTACCCCGCCGGCTGCGCCTTCTTGAACAGGTCGGGGTCGAGCCGCTCGGCGAGGTCGGCGAGGTAGACCAGCGGGAAGGCGGTCGAGACGGTCTGCTCGAGGCAGCCGTAGGGGTAGGTCAGGAGGTCGCGGAGCTTCCCCGAGAACTGGACGATCGGCACCGGTCCGAGCGCCAGCTCGCGGGTCAGCGTCTCGGGGCGGAAGCGGCCGGGGTCCGCCAGCGGCAGCTCGGCGGCGGCCTCCTGGAAGGCGCCGACGCGCTCCTCGGTCGTGATCGGCAGGTCCGGCCGCACCGGCACCGCCTCGCTGGTCTTCGACGTCTCGCCGTTGCCGGCGGCGGTGACGGTCATGCGCACGCCGCCCGAGCGGTCGCCCGTGCGCACGTCGAAGTAGGCTATCCCCTCGCGGCCGTTCGCCACCTCGACCTGCCGCGCCGCGTCCCCTTCGACCCGCGCCGGCCCGTCCACCGCCAGCGCCACCCGGAAGGCGCCGTCGCGGCCGGTGTCGTTGCGCAGCGAGACCGGCAGGCGCAGCGTCTCGGCGAACGACAGCACCCGCGGGAAGGTGGGCAGCAGGACGAGCGGGCTGCGCACCCGCACCCTGCGGTCGGCGGAGCCGAACTGCTCGCCGCGCACCGCCACCGCCATCAGGCGCACCGCGCCCTGGAACTCTGGGAGACGGAATGTGACCGTCGCCTTGCCTTCGGCGTCGGCCTCGACCGGGCCCGACCAGAAGGCGACCGGCTCGGTGCGCCGGATGCCCTCGGTGCGCAGCGACTGCGCGAGCCCTTCCATCCCCTCGCCGCCGCCGATCGGCGCGCCTCCCTCCGGCTTGACGTCGGGCAGGAGCAGGCTGAAGGTGTCGAAGGAGGCGACGGTGAGCGCCAGCTTGCGGTAGAAGTGCTCGAAGGGCTGCGGCGTCTCCTGCGCGATGAGCTGCAGCACGCCCTCGTCCACCGCCGCCACCGTGACGATCGCCTCCGGCGCGGTCTTGACCGCGACCGTCACCTTGGTCTCCGGCCGCACCTCGGCCGGCGCGGCGATCTCGACGGGCAGGCGGTTGGCGGTGCGGTCGACGCCGATCGGCACCGCGCCGAAGGCCCGCCCGGCCGAGCCGGGCTCGAGGTCGCCGACCTTGCGCACCAAGGTCGCGGTGACGTAGGCGTTGGGGCGGTAGGCGACCGTCACCGGCACCTCGATCCGCGCCGTGTTGCCGTCCAGCATGTGGACCGAGGTGTGGAGCACCCGCTCGCGCTCGACGGTGAGGAGGAGCTTGCCCGGGAACGGCGCGCGCACCTGGACGGTGGCGGTGTCGCCGGGCGCGTACTCCGCGCGGTCGAGGTCGAGCTCCAACCGCGCCGGGTTCTTGAGCGCCCAGGGCGAGTACCCCCACTCGCTGACGAAGAACTCGACCGCCGCCGCGGCCTGGGTGTCCGGGTCGGTGAGCACCACGCGGTAGCTGCCGGCCCGCCGCGGCTGGAAGCGGAAGCGGCCGCGCGCCTCGCCCCCGGCGATGGCGCGGGTGTCCACGAGGAGCGAGTCGCGCGTCGATTCGTAGCGGAAGGTCCCGGCCGGCGTGCGGCGCAAGACGGTGTTCCAGCGGTCGAGGAAGAGGTCGGCGCGGAGCGGCTTCGCCGGCGTCGCCTTGCCGTCGAGGCCCACCGCCGCGTACTCGAAGACCGCCGCCTGCCCGGGGCGCACGAAGCCCTCGCCCTCGGTCTCGCCTTCGCCCGCCACGCGCTTCAAGCCGACGTAGTAGGGGTAGGGGTGGATGCGCAGGCGCTGGAGCGCCGCCACGCCGCGGCCGCCGCGCTCCTGGACGCGCGCCGTGATCACCGCCTCGAGCGACGAGGGGACCGGCGCGCCGGCCGGCATCGTCGCCTTGAAGGTGGCGCGCCCCTCGTCGTCGAGCGTCCCCTGCTCCGACAGCACCTCGCGCTCGTCGAGCTCGCGCTCGGGGTTGCGGAAGGTGAAGCCGGGGAAGCCCTCGGGCGCGAAGTCGGAGTCCACCAGGCGCACCCGGCTCTCGACCGGCAGGTCCGCCGCCGGCGGCCCGAAGAGGTAGGTGCCGGCGACGCGGTACGCTAGCTCCTGCCCGGGGCCGACGCGGTCGGCCGGCGGCACGATCTCGACCTCGATGCGGTCGGGGACGAACTCCTCGACCTGGAAGCGGTACTGGCCGATCACCTTCTCGGCCACCTCCAGCTCCAGCGTGTGGTGGCCGGTCAGGGCGTAGGGCGGGAGGTCGAGGGTGAAGGGCGCGAGGCCGCGCGGCGTCGTCTCCAGCCGCTGCGTGCCGCGCTCCCGCCCCAGCGGGTCGCGGTGGCGGAGGAGAGCGGGCATCGGCTCGGGCGCGCGCAGGTCGCCGTCGCGCACGATCGCCAGGCCCTCGACCTTCTCGCCCGGCCGGTAGATGTCGCGCTCGCCGTAGAGGTAGGCGGTGTAGCCGCGGCCGGGGGCGGCCGCGCCGCCGACGTCGAGCCCGGCGCTGTCCACCTGCATGGCATTGAGCAGCAGGAAGCTGAAGTCGCCGCCGCGCTCGATCGTCACCATGTAGGGGCGGTGGGCGCGCATCGCCTCGGCATCGGTGAAGCGCCAGAGGCCGGCGCCGTCGGTGCGCCCCTCGCCGATCACCTGGTTCTGGTCGGAGAGGAGGGTGACCCGCGCTCCGTCCACCGCGCCGAGGTCGCGGAACGAGGACACCCAGAGGAGGAATTCGCCCTCGCCGCGCTTGGCGACGGCGCCGAGGTCCGTGACCAGGAGCCAGCGCTGCACCGCCTCCCAGTGGCCCGCCCGCGCGACGACGACGCGGTAGAGCCCGTTCTTGCCGCGCGGCACGCGGCGGTCGAGCGAGAGCGGCGTCCGCACCGTCTGGTTGGGGCGCGAGCGCACCGGCAGCGTCGCCTCGGTCACCCGGTCGCCGAGCGCGTGCGCGATGCCGCCGCCGGCGTAGGTCGTCTCCCCCTCGAAGAAGCCGCCGTACTGGAAGAGGAAGAAGAGGTTGTTCAAGTAGACGCGGTCGATCGTGAGCTGGACCTCGCCGACGTTGACCGTCTCGATCGCCACGCTCTTGGTGCCCGAGGCCGAGAGGAACATGCCCTGGCTCTGGAAGCCGACCGAGGGCTCGAGGTCGGGGAGGCGCACCTGCGCCTTGTACTCCTCGGGGAGGACGGCGTCGTCAGTGGCGGGGAGGCCCTTGGCGATCGTCAGCGCATAGCCCTCGCCGGGGCGGAACTCGCCGGTCAGCGACAGGACGTTGCGCTCGGCCGACGGGCGGTAGCGCACCGCCGGCTCGACGCGCACGTACTTCTCCGCCACCGCCGCCGAGATCGGCGACGAGAAGCGGACGCGCAGCGTCGATTCGCGCGCCCCCGGCTCGGTCTCCACGCCCCAGACCGCCAACCGCGTCGAGGAGCCCACCGGGATCTCGTGGACGAAGTCCTCGGGCAGCGGCACGTTGCCCTCGAACGGAGTGAGCGAGCCGTCGATCACCAGCCGCACCTTCCGCTCCTCGCGCCGCTTCTGCACCGCCGCGGTCTGGAAGCCGATCTGCGGGCTCGGCCAGTCGGTCTCGAGCGTGACGTCGACCGGGTTGTCCTCGCCCAGGTCGGGATCGACGAGCCGGATCTTCGAGGCCAGCAGCTCGGGCTGGACGGGGTAGTTGAAGCGGATGGTGCCGCGGTAGACGACCCGCGCCTTCCCCTCCAGCGCCGGCTCCTCCTGCACGTCCACCCCCTCGACCAGGAACTGGTCGGTGCGGACGACGAGCTCGGTGTCGCCGACGAATTCCTGGCCGGGCTTGAGGAGGCGCTCCGGGAGGAGCGTCAGCGTGTACTGGCTGGCGATGGGGAACTGCCCGGAGGGCTGGAAGCGGAGGGCGTTGGTGTCCTGCCACTTCCAGGTGCCGGCGAGCGCGGGCGAGATCGTCGCCGGCTCCTCCTCCAGCACCTCGCCGACGGCCCCCTCGCCGAGCGGCCGGTCGAAGAGGACGTCCACGTAGGCCCGCCCCTCGCGGTCGAGCACCACGTCGAAGACCTTGACCGCCTCCCCCTCCGGCCCCGGCTTGAGCCACCCCGGGAGAGCGGCCGCCAGCGGCTCGCGGAAGGCGTAGGCCGCGAGGGTCACGGTCAGCAGGCCGAGCCCCGCGATCGTCAGGTCCTTCCAGTGCCAGCGGCGGGAGAAGACGGAGCGCAGCCGGGCGGGAAGCTTGTCCCGCAGGGTGGCGAACGGGTTGGGCATGGGAGCGGGTCTCCTGGCGTGCGGACGCGAAAGCGGCGCTTACGCTACATCAGGAGGGCCGTCCAACGGCTGCTGCGGTGGGGCTCAAGGCGCTGCCGCGAGGCCTCGACTGGCGGGAACGACCCCCTTTCGAGGGCCACCGATACCCCTAATTGACAACGAGAAGGTTGAAAGGACTAAAATGCACAGACAGGCAACAGAGTGCCCTTTTCGGCCATAGCGCACTGGACCTTGACCCTGTTGACTCTACTCCACAACAAACCAGGAGCCCACACATGAGACCCCGTCGCCCCGCAATCCTGCTCTTGGCCGTGGTCGCGAGCTTCGCGCTCGCCGCCCCCGCCGGTGCAGAGTGCTGTGGCTGCACCTCGCCAAGCCGGCAAGCCACGATCTCCCTCTCGCATGACTGGGCGACCGCCGAGCAGGTATCCGAGCAGCTCTTCTCGTTCGACGCCAAGGACCTTCCGATCCAGCGCCTGGCGGAGCTGCTGAGTCGCCCGCGAGCCGCTCCCTGGAGCCACGGCGGGGGGTGGGCTGTCACGCCGGTTACCGCTTGGCGCACCTGGTAACTGAGAGCGGCCTTAAATAAGGCCATGCAGAAGCTTCTCTGGGCCGCGGCAGTCATCTTTCTCCCCTGGGGCTCTTGACAGGCGGTAAAGCTCGTGCTTATACTTCGAAGTGACTCACAACATCTTCTGTTCGGAAGTCGGGACTTCAGCGAGCCGCTTGAGCGTGCCGCGCGTGTGCGGCCTGTAGCGGCCACCGCGCAGCCGGGTAGGCTCGCGCGCGTCAACTATGCTGGGGAGGGAACGGTCAATGGCGACTCTGCGCCGGGCTCTGCTGGTGGTGGGATTGATGCTCGTACTGATGGCCGTATCGACTTCCGCCCCTGCCTCCGAGGCGGAGGAGCTACCCTGGTCCCCGGCCGGCTGCAGCGAGGGCGTGACGACCAGCGACATAGAAGGCACGTGGCACCACGGCTCGCTGGAATGCGGCGGCCTGCCGAGGAACTGCGGGCCGATCGAGATGTAAGCTGTCCCATTGGTCTCATTGGACTAGTGAAGTTCTATTGGAGGAGTAGGCAATGAGCAAGCTTGCGCCTGCCGGCGTCGTCGCTGTTCTCGTTGCTGTGTTCGCGACTCCTGTCACCGCGGCTGACCGCGAAGTCATCGCCGGTCGTCGAATCGAATTCTCACCCTCTCCTCCAAGGTGGTGCTACTCGGGAGCCTGGTTCGGCCGCGAGCTCCTGCTGGTCGACTCACTCGCCAGCGAGGTATATCGCTACTCGACCAGCGGCGAGAGGTTGGGCGAGCTGAGCGAGAGAGCCACGAGCAAACCTTCTATAATTCACGACCTCTCTTCCTCTGCGCTCTTGCTGGAGGATGAGGACGGATATTTCGCGCGGCTGGAAGGTAGCAACTTTGAGGTCGCCTTCGAGCTGAACGCACTCGAGAAGGCGACCAATGAGAATGGCCGGCTCGTATCTGTTTACGACTGGATTCCGATGCAAGCGACCGAGCAAGCGGCCGAAGTTCTGCTGATCGGTGACATCCTCCAGGGCCAGTTGGGTTACACGGCCTTTGTTCAACTCAACCTGGAGCACCCCGCGGAATACCGGGTACTTCACAAACTTGACATGAACGACGCCGCTGTCGGGTTCTACCTGCTCGGGCAGTCCTACGTTGCATCCGTCAACCGAGAGCCTTTCTTTCTTGTGATGGCGCCCCGGCCCTTCATCAATAATCCCGCAGCGGGCGTTCGGATGAACCTTCGTCTCGTCAGTGGCTCTCAGACTCGACCTCTTGATCGGCCTGTTCTTCCTAAGGACACCGGGATGGATGCGGCGCGCGGTCTCTTCGAAACACTCGAGCGCTCCACGGTCCCATCCGGCTTGTACGGCTGGAATGGCGCTCTCTACCTTTTGATGCGCTCGCCCGCTAGCCGGAGTGGTAGTCGCTGGTGGCTCACGAAGTTCGATCCAAAAGCGAATCGCATGGTGTGGAATCGCGAGATTGACACCGAAGCTAGCCACCTGACTGTCATCCCGGGTGACGAATTCTGGGCTTTTATAGAAAAGGGCCCGGTGATGGGTCCCGGCCAGCAAACCATCCTATCGGCTCTACTGGCCCCCGCCGAGCAGTTTTGAGCTTACGATTGGCGACTGCGCGTTAAACGGCAACAGCCAGGAGCTATTGCTCCGGGCTCACATCCCCACCAACTGATGAATCGGGAGGATTCCGATGGAATCGGAGGAACGTCCCAATGCTAGCGAGATAGCTCCAGTGGAGCGTGGAGGCTGGGTAAGGTGGGCTCGCATCAGGGGCTTCTTGAGGGACACTGCGATCATCACACTGCTTGCCGGCGGGCTGGCGTTTGTTGGAACTTTGCTTCTAACGATGTACAACGATATCCGAGATGCGGAGCGTGAAATCGAAACCATTAAGGAGAGCGCAAAGCGCACAGGAGAGGCGTTCACGAAATGGGCCGGCTGTCAGGAGAAAGCGAAAGCTAGTGGCGAGGAGTTGGTGTTTATTTGGCCGACGCAGGAATGCATCGCGACACCCAAGGCTCCGCCGAAGGTTCCATAAGCTACAGAGCGGCGCGCAGGTGAAGCCGCCGCGAGGCCGCGGCGCCGGCTAGTTCCGGCCTTGGGCGCGAGCCAGTAGCCGGAATCGCCGAAGTTGCGATGCGCGCTACACTCCGCCCCAAATGGCCGATTATGAGGACTGGCTTGCGCGGTGGATCGCGGAAGACGGCGTACGAGTCCTCGAGCTGCTCCGGAAGATCGTCGCTGTCAGCGGCGTGACCCGCAAGGAGCTCGACCAGCGTCTCGGCTGGAGGGCGGGGTACGCGAGCGCGGTGTTGACCCGCCGGATCGAGCTCAAGCAGGAGCACGCCGCGGCGATGCTCCTCGGCCTCGGCGTCCATCCGGGCCTCTTCTACGACATCCTCTACCCGAAGGACCGTCCTATCGGCCCCGTCGCGGCCACGGCCGATGTCGCCCGCCGATTGGCGCTCGCCGGCTTCTCCCTCGAAGACGCTCCGCCCGAGCCGGCTCCTTCAGCGACGCCGATGACTCCCGCCGAGATCAAGGCGCTGGTCGACGATGCCGTCCAACGCGCCCTCGCCGCCGCCTCGAGCAAGAGGCAGCGCACGAAGCCGCCCCGCAAGCGCTAGCCCGCATCCATTGGGCGCTCCGTCAACGCCACACGGCAAACAGGATGGCGCCGACGGCAGAGCCAGCCACGGACCACGCCAGCATCTTGCCGAATCTCACGCCGTGCCCATAGACGCTGCGCTGATGAACGCTGAGGATCGGATACAGGGCGAGCCCCAGCAGCAGGAAGCCGACGCCGTAGGCGGCGGCAACGGCCCAGGGATGCACGGGTGCGAGGAACCTGCGGCCGGCCCAGCTCAGAAGAGCGAACAGACCGGCCCCCGCCAACACGCTCTCGAGAAGCAGCGCGTTGAACTCCCATCGCGACAAACCTAGGGGCTCAGAGCTCGTTGTCGGTTCTTGGGTCATGATCGCTTTGGCCTCGGTTGACTCCCCACCACCCCGTAATGTTGCCGCCAAGCGCCATTTCAAGACAAGCGGGGCGCCGTCCCACCCGCCAAGGGCGGTCATGACGCCTACTCGGCACGCTCTTCCCTCTCCATGGCACTATGCGAGTGCGGGCGTCCCGCGCCGCTCCGGTCCGGGCTCCGACCCGCCGGAGGATGAAATCCCATGAAAGGTTTGCGAAGAGCGGCCCTCGGGCTGGCGGTGGTGGTGTGTCTACTGACGGCGGCGCCAGCAGCCTGGGCGGGGGGGATGGATACGCCAGCGCTGGCCGAGGCGGGCGGCTGGATCGCTGGGTGGCTCGAGAGGATCGCCCGCTGGATGAGCTGGACCGATCAGCCTGGGCCTGGTGAGGGTGACGGTGGCCGGGTGCGGCCGGTGTTCGAGCACAGCACCTGCGGCCTCGACCCGTGGGGCGTCCCGAAGCCTTGCCCGCCAGGGACGGCTCCCGAGCCGCCCGAGGGCGCCGGCGGTCCGCTGGGAGGGTGATCGCAGACGAGCGGACGCGCGATTCCGTATAAAATTGCTCTACCAGTGGCCAACGAGCGCGAGCACTCGATTCCCCCCGACGTGCTGGCTCGCTTCGCAGCCGGCGAGGCGACGCCCGAAGAGTGCCGCCTCGTCGCTCGCCACCTTCTCGCCGGCTGCGGCACCTGCAGCCAGACTCTCTCCCTCGCCGCCTTCCCCCCAAGGAGCGGCGAGGGACGTTTCGCCACGCCCTCGACCAGTGCCTACGATGAAGCCTTCGCGGCCGTCGATCGGGATGTGGCCGCCGAGCTGAAGCGCCGCCATCCTCCCGCGCAGAAGCTGCTCGCCGAGCTTGATCGGCTGCCGGTCGAGCGGCAAGAGCTGAAGGTCCGCAACGGCACACGCTATGCGTCCTTGGAGCTTTCTGCGGCCTACGTCGAGCGGAGTCACGAGGTCCGCTACCGAGACCCCGACGAGATGCTCCACTTCGCACGCCTGGCGGTGGCCGCGGCGGAGGCGGCGGCCGGGGTCGCGATTGGCCCGCCATCGCTGCTGCATGATGCTTTGGCGTGCGCGTGGGGCCAAGCAGGGAATGCCCATCGCGTGCGGAGCGAGGTCCCGCAGGCGGCCGAGGCCTTCGCAAAGGCGGAAGCCTTCCGCCGCAAGGGCAGCGGCGACGCGATCCTCCACGCATCGTTAGCGAGCAAGATGGCGTCGTTCCGCCTTCTCCAGCGTGAGTTCGCGTCGGCCGCCGATCTCTACGAGGAAGCCGCTTGTCTTTGCCGAAAGTTGCGCGACCGGCGGGGGGAAACGAGCGCTCTCATCGGTCTCGCACTCGTGAGCAACGCTGCGGGACAGCCGCAGGCAGCAATCGTGCCGCTTCAGCACTGCCTCCGCGTGCTCACCGGCCGCCCACACGACATCGACCTCCTCTGGGCCGCGACACAGAACCTCGTCAACGCCTTCGTCGAGCTCGGGCAACCGGAAGACGCCTACAACCTGCTCGCCCTCTCAGAGCTGCAGTTTAAAGAGTGCGCCGATGAGCTAGTCCACCTGCGCGTTGATTGGGTCAAAGGAAAGGTCGAGCGGGAGCTCGGGCTCTTTGACGCCGCTCAGTTCCGACTCGAGCTGGTGCGCGACAACTACGTTCGGCGAGACCTGACCGTCCAGGCTGCCGTCGTCTCCCTCGATCTCGCAGAGGTTTACGCCCGCCAGGGGTTGATCCCGGAGCTCATCCGCACGGTCGGCGAGACGATCCCCCTCTTCCAGTCACTCGGCGTCGGGCGCGAGCTGATCGCCGCGCTCTTGAAGCTCCAGGAGATCGCCCGCTCGCAGCAGGCGACCGTCGCGCTCCTGCGCGAAGTGGCGAAGAAGTTCCAGGAAAGCCTGCCGCAGCTCGTCCGCTAAGGGCACCCCCCTCAGGGATCATCGACCCGCCAGAGGCCGCCGCCGCTCACGGCGGCGTAGAAGCTCCCGTCGCCGTCGTGAACGAGATCGTTGAAGAGGACGAACCCGCCGTTCGGTAGCCCCGGCGCGAGAACGGCCCAGGTGCGGCCGTCGTCGTGGCTCCGCAGCACGCCCTGGCCGGTGGCCGCGACCAGCGTCCCGTCGCCCTCGACCACGAGCGCGGAGAAGCCGCTCGAGACGCGGCCGATGGTTTGAAAGGTCGCACCGTCGTCCCTGGTGCGAAGGAGGTCGGCGCCGCTCGGGACATACACCACGCCCGGCCGCGAGGGGTCGGGTTGCGCGACCGCGACGCCCGCCCGCCACAGACGCCACGAGATGCCGCCGTCGTCGCTGCGGTAGAGCGTCGGAGGGCAGCCTGCGTGCAGGTAGCAGTCCCGGCCCGTGGCATAGACGACGTTCGGGCGCAGCGGGTCCACGAGCAAGCGGCCGAAGATGAACCAGCCGCGTTCGTCGGTTGGGGTGCCCACGAAGGTCCGGCGCCAAGTCATGCCGCCGTCGCGGCTGCGTTGGAGCGTGGCTCCGGCCGCGGCCACGAGGACGTGGGGATTGACGAACGCGACCGCGGACGTTTCGGCGGGTGGCAGGCCGAGCGGCTGCCATGTGGCGCCACCGTCGCGGCTCTCGAAGAGCCGGCGCGACCCGTACAGCGCGCGGCTGGTGACGGCGACGATGCGTTCGGGCGTGAACGGGTCGAATTCCAGCACCGCCAGCTCACGGTTCGACAATGCAGGCACGCGGGCGAAGGTCGCGAACCCGCCGCGCGAGCTCCAGACGTCGTCGAAGCTGCGCACCAGGAGGTGCCGCCGGTCGTGCGGGTCCAGACGCAGGAAGGCGACCGGGTTCTGGTGCATGCCGCGGCCCGGCAGCGCGCTCCAGGTGAAACCGTCGTCTGTGCTCGCCCAGATGCCTTGAGACGTCGCCGCGAGGATGCGGCCGCGCCGGTCGGCGATGAGCTCGCGCACGCCCGGAAAGGCAGTCGACCCCAGCGCCAGCTCGGGCAGGCCGCGGCGCAGTCTCACGATGGTCTTGCCGCCGTCGCGGCTGACGAAGGCGCC
>DASWHY010000254.1:0-9269 GCA_036397955.1 Thermoanaerobaculia bacterium
TCATGGGGCGCTACCGGATCTTCGGCCTGCCCACGGTGATGGTGGTCGACCGCGGGGGTCAGGTGTCGTTCCTGCGCACCGGCCTCACCGACGTGCCCACCCTGCGCCGGGAGATCGCCAAGGCCGCCGACGCCTGAGATCTGAGGCCGCCGGCCCGCTCGACGCCCAGGGCCTAAGCCCGGCGGTCGCCGGGCTTAGGCCCGGAAGCGACTGTTTTGCGCGTCGAAAACGTCCGCGTCAGGCCCGACGCGGACGTCTCGGCACCGCGCTCCCGCGCCGACTTGTAGAGCCGGTAGAGGAAGTCGTAGAGCACCAGCTCGTGCTCGCGGCCGGCAAAGCGGGCCAGACGGTTGACGTGCATGTGGAGCAGGCTGATGACGATCTCGCGCAGCGGACAGCTCAGCTCGCCGCCGGCCTCGAGACGCCGCAGCGCCGCCCAGATCGGAGCCGTCTGCTCGGACCGGACGGCAAAGGCGGCTCGGCCCGCGTCGAGCTCGTCGGAGCCGTGGCTCGGAGTCAGCAGCGCCGCGAGCTCGCCGCGCAGGTCGCGGAAGCGGCGGTCTAGCTGCAACCGCAGGGGCTTGCCGGTGCCCAGCATCTTCGCCGTTTCGTCGCGCAGCGTCTCAATCAGGAGGAGCTTCTCGTCCGCGGAGGCGCCCCAATCGGCCAGCAGACGATCCAGCCCGAGCAGCGTCAGCCGCCAGCGGGCCTCGGCGCCGCTGTCTCCTATCAGAGACTCGACGATCCGCAGCACGGCCGCGCTGTCGGCGGCGAAGATTTCTTCGACGAGGAGCATGGCCGCGGGCCCGCCGTAGCGCTCGACCTCGCGCTCGTAGGTGTCGAGCGTCAGACGATGGACGCTGCCCGCGGCCCGCAGGGGCGCCGCCGCGGCCATCAGCTCGGGCAGCACGGTGCGCGACAGCGCCGCGGGATCGCCGCGGAAACGCACGCGCAGGTGCCAGTCGGGATCGCCGTAGCGCAGGAAGAACCAGCTTTCGATGGCGTCCGCGGCGCGCCGGAGCACGCTCGCCACGGCGTCGGTGAGCACGCGATCGACCGTCGCGGTGCCGGCGTAGAGCTTGGCATAGAGCCACTCGGAGCCCGGCGGGAAGGAACGTCGCTCGACGGTCCGCCGGCGCGGATCCTGGGGCTTCGGCGCCGGCCGCGCCGTGACGTTCGAGGCGCCGCGCACCATCGGGATGACGATCTCGTGGGTGAAGCCGCCCTCGGGCCCCCGTACGACCAGCTCGTCGGGAGCGGGGAAGACCTCCCGGAGAATGACGAACGGCCGCCCCTTGCAGCCGTCGAGGAAGGCGTCGATCGACAGGACGTTGTCGAAGTCGATCGCCAGCTCGTGATCGGATTCCCGCCACGCCGCCCACCGCGGCAGTCGACGCGCCGCGCGCCAGCGCTCGACCGCCCGGAAGCGCTCGGCGCCGCGCGAGCGGACGAGCGGCGCCAGCTCTTCCTCCGTCACCCGCCAGCGCGCCAGCGAGAGGACCAGCCGCCCGCTCCTGACCGCCGGCAAGAAGGCGGCGCCTTCGAACGCGCCCCAGCTCCACGTCGCGCCGCCCTGGAGTCCCTGGCCCTGCAGGAAGCACAGCAGGCGATACGGGGCCAGGCCGGCGCCTTCGTAGTTGTGGGCGGTCGAAAGGCGCGGCGAGATCCGCCGGCCCGACCGCGCCGACACCAGCTCGACGCGGCCGTGCTTCACCGTGAGGAGAAGGTCGGTCAACAGGATCTGTCGTTCGGGCGGCGCGCCCGAACGGCCCAGGAAAGGGATCTCGAAATCGCGAAGCACCGGCCGCGCGATGACGTTGCCGAGCCGCCCTTGCGGCAGGTGGACGATCTCGGCGAAGACCTCGTCGCCGCCGCACGCCTCCTCGGCGCGCAGGTGCGCTTCGATTTCTCGCCGCAGCTCCGCGTCGCCGTGACAGAAACGCCCCAGCAGCCGGACGCCCGAGGGGCCGCCGGAATAGGAGAGCAGCAGGCGGAACTCGCCGCGCTCGAGCGCCGCGGGCGAACGGGCTGCCAGCTTGAGCACGACGTCGAAGGCGTCGGGCGGCGGCGGCCGCTCTTCGCGGGTGAGGCGCTCGACGTCCGCGGCGGTGAGCTCGATCTCGGCGGCACCTTCGGCCCAGGCCGCCTCGAGGCGTCGCAGGAGGACCTCCTCGCGCTCTCCCCAGCCCGGGCTCGCCACCGGCTCGCCGCCGAAGGGCAGATCGGCGAGCAGCGGCGAGGCGTCGGCGCCGGGGGCGGTGGAACGCTGGAAACCGATGCCCGACTCTTCGTCGAGCACCTCGGTCAACGGCACGTAGCGTCCCTCTCCGTAGCGGTTGACGAAGGCCTCTCGGAAACGGTCGAGGACCGTGCTCGACGGTTCGAGCCGGGTGCGGCGCAGGAGGTCCACGCCGCGGCGGACCTCGGCCAGCACTTCGGGGCCCAGAGTGGCGTGGACGGCCGGCGTGAAGAGGTCGACCTGGTAGAGCGTCCTGAGCTCCGGCCGCCGCGGCAGCTCGTCGAGCCGGCGGGCGGCGGCGCGGTAGACCTCCGGGTCGGCGCCCGGGCCGTCCTCGTCGAGACGCGCGAGCACGTCGCGGACCTCGGCCAGCCGGGCCGCGGCCGGAGCGGCCTCGGCCAGCGTCTCCAGGCGGGCGATCAGGGCCTCGCCGGGCTCGGCACCGGTCACCGGCGGCGCCAGGTCGGAGACCAGGATCTGGCTGTCGATCAGCTCGTCGACGAAGGCGGCGGCCGCCGCGCCCGCGTCCTCGTCGGTCGCGTCCTCCTCGCCCGCGACCTCCTTGCCCGTGTCCTCCTCGCCCGCGTCCGCGTCGGCGCCGAGCATCTCCACCAAGAGCTCGGTCAGCTCCCCGGGACGCGCTCCCGCGGCCGCGCGTTCGATCAGCGCGTCGAGGTATTCCGAGGATTCGACCTTGACCAGATGGCAGGTGCGCCAGCCCTGCCGAAAGCGGACCTCGACCAGGTGCCAGGTGCCTGCCGCGCGATAGAGACTGGAGTTGGGGTAAAAGCGAAGCTCCCGGCGCAGCGCCGGTTGCCGCTCCAGCTCGTCGGCCAGGGCGAACACGTAGTCCATGTCGAGCCGGCTGCTGCGGCGGTAGCGCGAGCGCTCTGCGAGCTCGATCCGGGTGACCTCGCCCACCCCTCCGACGCAGGTCCCGGCGAAGAGACCGAAGGGCGTGGCCCGTGCCGCCATGCGGACGACGTAGCGCACCAGGGCCGCCTCGCAGCGCCGGCCCTTCTTGCCGTCGGGATCCCGACGCCAGCTTTCCAGCGCTTCGTGGAGCGAGGGCGAAGCGAGGAACAGCGCTTCGCCGATCTCGGGCCGCGCGATCAGGGCGGCCAGACGCCGGCGCAGCAGGGCGCGGTCGGCCTCGATGGCCGCGGCCAGGTCTGCGGGCGCGGCGCGCGGCGCGGCGAGCCCCTCGCTCCACTCGAGCAGGGTGTCGAAGGGCAGGAGAGGCGTGCGCAGCACGAAGGACGAGGCCTGCGCCGTGTCCAGGCTCCGAGCGGACGAGGATTCTCCGAATCCCCGCGTCATCCTCCGGCTCCGGAGCTTGCGCCGACGCTCAGAGGCGAGAGCAGGAGCAGCTCGTCCCAGCAGGGCTCGATCGGCGTCGCCGCCGCGAGCAGGGCCAGCCCGACGCCCAGCGACCCCAGGAGCAGCGTGGCGTCGTCGCGCCAGCCGACCGCGCCGCCGGCAATCCTGCCGCGGCTGAGGAATCCGCCGACGCCCTGGCCGGGCCGGCGCTGCGCGAGGACGTAACGGTACCAGGAGATCGCGACCTCCTCCAGCCGGCTGTCCCCTGTCGCCCGGCTGAGACGGGCGAAGAGGTGCGCCAGACCGGCGGCGCCGTGACAGAGGCCGCAGTCGCCCATGCCCTTGACTCCCTCGGGCGGCCGGGCCGCGAAACGGGCCAGGGCCAGAGCCTCCCGCTCCAGCCGGGCGTCGCCGAGAGCCCGCGCCGCGACGAGCAAGGCCGCGGCCGAGCCGGGATCGCCGTGGCACCAGGCGGGATAGGCGTAGCGGTCCTGGGCGTCGAGCGGCGCCGGAAAAAGGGAGACCTGACCGCCGGCGGCGTGCGCCGACAGCCACCGGACGGCGCCGTCGATCAGCCGTCCGGCCGCGGCCTCGGCGATGCCGGCGGCGCGGACGCGGGCGAGTGCGGCGATCACCCCCGGCACCCCGTGCGCCACGCCCAACCGCACGTCGCCGCCCAGCGGCGGACCGTCCGCGAACCGGCCGGCGGCCGGATCGGGCCAGGTGAGGCCGGAGGGCTCGGCGATCGCCAGCTCGGAGAGGCGGTCGACGACCCGCTCCAGGCAGACGGCGGCGCGCGGCCGTGGCAGGCGGCGCAGGGCATAGACCGCGTGGCCCACGAGACCGCCGATCAGCTCGAATGGCCGGCGCCAGGGAGACTGGGCGAGGTGGGCCGCGAGCTCCTCGTCGATCTCCGCGTTGAGGTCGCCGTCCTCGTCGGGCTCGAAGAGACGGCCTTGGAGGTGCTCGACGGCCCAGGCGACGCCGGTGAAACCGAAGAGGAGATCGGGGGCTTCCGCCTCGGCGGCGAGCAACTCGACCGCTCGGTCGAGGTGCGCCATCCCCCGCTCGCCGTGGCCCTCTCCGGGACAGGCCGCCTCGAGGTAGGCGAAGAAGACCGCCCTGCCGGCTTCACCCGCGGTGAGCGACGAGCCCGGCGTCTCGGCCTCCCCGGGAGCGGGCAGGTCGGCCGCGATCGCCCGTGCCGCCTCTATCGCCCGCAGGGCGTCGCCGTCGGTCAACGAGGGCCGCCAGGAAGCGGGAGGTGGGAGCGGCGTCACGTCGACGTCCCGGACCAGGCGGGCGAGCGTCCGTCGGCGGCCGGCGCCAGGGGCGAGAGCAACAACAGCTCGTCCCATCGCGGCTCGACCGGCGTGGCGGCGGCGAGCAGCGCGAGGCCCATTCCCACCGCTCCGCTCAGGAAGCTCGGGTCGGCCTGCCACACCATCTCCTTGCTGGGCGTCGGGCTCCAATTGAGGAATCCGCCGATGCCCTGCCCGGGCCGGCGCTGGTCCAGGGTCCAGCGGTACCAGGAGAGCGCCGCTTGGCCAAGGACCTCGTCGCCCGTGGCCTGGTACATGCGGTTGAACAGGTGGCCCAAGCCGGCGGAGCCGTGGCAAAGGCAGCCGTCGCGGATCAGCGTGGAGTCGAACGGCCGGGCAGCGCTGTGGCGAGCGATCTCGAGGGCTTCTCGCTCCCAGCTCGCCACTCCGGCCGCGCGGGCCGCCGTCAGCAACGTCGCCGCGATGCCCGGGTCGCCGTAGCACCACGCCGCCCGCGAATACCTGATCTCGACGCCCGGTCCGATGGCGGTGGGGAAAAGCGCCCTGCAGTCTTCGAGCCGCTGCGACAGGAGCCAGCTCACCGCGCCCTCGAGCAGCGGGCAGGCTTTGGTCTCGGCGATGCCGGCGCCGCAGATGCGCGCCAACACCGCGATCACTCCCGGCACGCCATGGGCCACTCCCAGGTTGTAATTGCCTCCCGTGAAGAAGTCATAGGATTCGTCGACGAGCCTGTCGCGCGGAGTGAACCAGGTGAATCCGGACGGCTGTTCGACCGCCAGCTCGGCCAGACGGTCGACGACCAGGTCAAGGCACTCCACGGCGATCGCCCTCGGCAGCCGGCTCAAGGCGTATACCGCGAGGCCGACCAGCCCGCTGATCAGATCGTAGTGCCCCGGCCAGGGCGATTGCCGCAGGAGGTGCAGCAGCGTCTCGTCGACACCGGCGTTCAAGTCCTCGTCGTCGTCGGTCTCGGCGAGGATGCCGTTCTGCAGGTGCTCCGCGGCCCAGGCGACGCCGGAAAACCCCTGGTAGAGGCCTGGAAAGCTGGCCTCCGCGGCCAGCAGCTCGATCGCCCGTTCGATCTTGTCAACGCCTTGTTCCGCGAACCCTTCGCCGGGACGGTTCTGCTCGAGATAGGCGAAGAAGATCGCCTGGCCGGCATAGCCGGCCACGATCGTCGACGATTCCGGGCTGCGCGCACCGTCCAGGGGCGCACCGTCCGGAGCGGCTGCCGGACCAGACAGGTCACGAGCGATGGCGAGAACGGCGTCGATAGCCCGCGCCGCGTCCTGTTCGGAGACGACAGTCGTCCAGGAATCGGAAAAGTCGGCGGCTTGAATCACTTTCTCCTTGAAAGGAGCCCCGTGGGCCGAATCGACGATCAGAATTCGCACGACCCCCGAGGCTCCTCGTGGTCAGGACCTGCAGCTAGCAGTTCTGGCAAGCAGTGCATGCGACCGTGCACTCGGTACACGCGATCGAGCAAGCGGAGCAGGGGGCGGTGCCCGTGATGCCGCCGACTGCCTGCTGCAAGGCCTTGTCGTCCAAGTTACGCAACGTTTCCTTGTTCAGTTGGAGCTTCTTGAGCTTCTTCTTCACGACTACCTCCTATCAGAGTCGCCGCGAGGGCTTCATTGCCCTCGCGGCGGTTCATCTAAGACAAGACCGGTGAGACGAGGAGAACCTCGTCCCAGCGGGGATCGTGTGAGGTGGCGGCAGCCAGAAGCGCGAGGCCCACGCCCGTGGCGCCGGTCAGAAAGCCGGGCACGGCGAGCCACTCCATCTCGCCTCCGGCACCGAGATCCCAGGCGATATAGCCGCCGAAGCCTTCCCCGGACCGGCGCAGCTTCAAGGCCTCGCGGAGCCAGAAACGCGCCCGCTCGCCCAGCAGCTCGTCGCCGGTCGCCTGGTGGCATCTGTTGAGCAGGTGACCCAGACCCACGGCGCCATGGCAGAGGCAAGCATCGACGATCCTCGTCGTGGATTGCGGGCGTGTGGCTGACAGTCGGGCGAGCTCGATGGCCTCGTTCTCCCAGGCGGGCTCGCCGATCGCTCGTGCCGCCACCAGGAGGGCGCAGGCGATCCCAGGATCGCCGTAACACCAGGCCGCTCGGGCGGTCTTGGTGGCACCGTCGTTCGTGACCTGATAGGGGAACGCGGAATCGTCGCCGCGCTCGAGCCGCTGGCCGAGGATCCAGGAGACGGCTCCCTCGAGGAGGGGCTGGGCCTTGGCCCTGGCGACTCCCGCGGCGCAGATCTGGGCCAGCACAGCAACCACGCCCGGCACCCCGTGGGCGACGCCGAGGTTATAATAGCCATCGGGGAAGTCCTTGCGGGTCTCGGGCCACAGGTGATCGGCGGGAGTGTGCCAGGTGACGCCTTCCGGACGCTCGACCGCCAGCTCAGCCAGCCGATCGACCACTCGTTCCAGGCATTTCACGGCCAGCGGCCGCGGCAGCCGCTTCAGCGCGTAAACGCCATAGCCGGCGAGGCCGCTGATGAGGTCGTACGGGCGTTGCCAGGGTGATTGGCCGAGGTGCTCGTAAAGGGCCTGATCGATGTCGGCGTTGAGATCGTCGTCTTGATCGAGGTCGAGGAGGTCTTTCAGGTGCTCCACCGTCCAGGCGACGCCGGTGAACCCGGAATAGAGATTGGGAAGGGTCTGCGCGCTGGAGAGCAGTTGGATCGCCAGATCGAGGTGAGCGAGCGCCTGCTCGTCGAAGCCCTCGTCAGGCCGATGCTGGTGCAGGCAGGCGTAGAAGAGGGCGTAGCCGGCATGGCCGCCGGCGAAGGATGGAATCGACAGCGCGCCGTACTGAGCTGTTTCAGCTTCGGCCGTAGTGGGTCGCGGCAGCGCCGCCAAGGATGCCGCGATCGCGTCGACGGCCGCCAGCGCGCGCTCCGCTTCTTCGCCCGCGAGCAGGGCGTCCCAAGTTCGAAAGCTGTAGGTTCCCTCGACCATCAATCCCCTCAATCTGGTGGCCATCGAAGTGGTGACCGTCGAAACTATGCCCGGCCTTGAGACAGTGCATGCAGTCTAGCATGGACAGATATCGGGCTGCAAGCAAGAAGGAAGGACCGCCGGCGCGAGAGCGAGCGGTGGAATCGCCACGCCGTATAATGGAAAAGATCGAGGCCGGCCAGGCAAGCAGGTAGGAAGGAGAAGGAGATGACGGAATCGACCCCAGGCGATGCCCGCCCTGCCGTGGTCAAGCGCACCGACGCCGTGGAACGGCGGCCGGTGGCCGCCGGTACCGCGACTGAAACCCAGGTCCTCCTCGGCGCCGACGACGGCGCGCCCCACTTCGCCATGCGCCGCTTCACCTTGGGCACCGGCGGCGGCATGCCGCGGCACACGAACATGGTGGAGCACGAGCAGTACGTCCTCCGGGGACGGGCGAGGATCGGGATCGGCGAGGTCCACGAGGTCGGGGCGCACGACGTCTTCTTCATTCCGGCCGGCACGCCCCAGTACTACGAGGTCATCGAGGCGCCCTTCGAGTTCCTCTGCATGTTGCCCAACGCGCCCGACCGCATCGAGATCCTCGAAGGACCGTGCTGAACGGACCGCCGCTTGGACGCCGGCGAGATCACGCAGCTCCTCGCCGCGGTACGGCGCGGCGAGCGTGACGCCGTGGAGCGGATCTTTCCCCTGGTCTACGACGAGCTCCAAGCCGTCGCCCACCGCCATCTCGACCGCCGGCGCACGGAGCAGACCGCCCTCGTCCACGAGGCTTATCTCAAGATGGTCGACCAGACCGGGGCCGGGTGGCCCGCTCGCACTTCATGGCGGTCGCCTCCGTGGCCATGCGCCACATCCTGGTCGACCGCGCCCGCCGCCGGGCGGCCCACAAGCGCGGCGGCCGTGAGCAGCCGGTCCTGCTCGACGATGCGGCGCTCAGCGTCGACGCCCGCGCCGAGGAGATCCTGGCGATCGACGAGGCCCTCACGGCGAGCCGTCGTGCCCTCGAGCTCTCCGGCAGCGACCTCGCCGCCGTCGCCTACGTCCAGGTGCAAGCCGGGGCAGGCGAGCGCGGACCAGCGCGGGAGCTCCTGCGGGTCTTCCGGGAACGGCCCCCAGCGGCCCCCGTCTCGCCGGTCCTCGCTGCCCACGTGGCGATGGCGGCCGGCGAGCACGAGACGGCCCTGAGCTAGGTTCCGCCGCGAAGCCCAGGCCACCGCCGTCGTCAACCAACCCGCCATCGTCCAGGTCTACGACGTGCTGGCCACCGCCGACGTCTCCGATCCCAAGGACGGGTACGAGACGTCGGCGGCGCTTCCGGGCGCGGGGTCGGCGCCGGAGTATCCGGCGCCCGAGTTCCGCCTCGCCACCCTCGACGGGCGCAGCGTCGGTCCACCCGACTTTGCCGGCAAGGTGGTGGTCATCGAGTTCTGGGCCACCTGGTGCGGACCCTGCAAGCTGCAGG
>DASWHY010000255.1:0-2407 GCA_036397955.1 Thermoanaerobaculia bacterium
GACGAGCACGCCGAGGGCGATCGCCGAGGCGGCGGCCATCGACCGCCGGTCCGCCCTCTCGGCGGCGGCCTCTGGCGCTGCAGACTCGTCGCGCGCCCGCGCGGCGAGCAGAGGCGCGAGCGCCAGCGCGACGGCGAAGGAGGCGACGGCGTGGGCGAGGACCGAAAGGACGGCAACCGTGAGGCCGGTGGCGACGGCGAGGTGGGGCATGCCGAGCGCGGCGCGCACCGCCTCGCACAGTCCGATGACGGCTCCACAGGCCAGCGCGCGGTATCGCAAGCGATCTCCTCGTCCTCGTCCGCGCTCAGAGGTAGCCGAGCGCGCGCAGCCGGCGCTCGATCTCGGGATCGAGGCGCCCGCCGGCCGCGGCGGGCTGCGCGAGACGGCGGCGCATCTCGCCGCGCAGCCGCTCGACCAGCGCCGGATCGGCCGCGGCCGGCAACAGGCTGACGAGCTCGGCGGGATCCGCTTCGAGATCATAGAGCTCTTCGTACGCCGGACCGTCGCGGTAGGGCCAACGCCGGTCGAGACTCCAAATCAGCTTGTGACGACGGTCGCGCACCGCGTGGCGGAGATCGACGGCGCCGAAGACGCCGCGTTCGATGGTCACGCCGCCGATCGAGGCGTGAAGCACGCGCCCGCCGGGACCTTCGCCACCGTCGAAGAGAGAGACGAGGCTCCGTCCGTCGAGCGTCTCGGGCACGGCCACGCCGGCGAGCTCGAGGAGCGTCGGCGCGACGTCGGCGAGTCCAACGAGCGCACCGATCCGCCGTCCCGCCGCCGGCTCCGTCGGGCGGTGCACCAGGAGCGGCACGTGCAGGGTGGTCTCGTAAAGGTAATCGGAATGCCGAAAGAACTCGCCGTGCTCGCCGAGGCCCTCGCCGTGGTCGGCGGTGAGGACGACGACTGTATCGCCCGCACGGCCCAGCCGCTCGAGACCCGCGAGCAGCCGGCCGACGGCGGCGTCGGCATGCGCCACCTCGGCGTCGTAGAGCCGGCGAATCCTGGCGACCGCGGCGGGATCGGCGAAGAGCTCCTCGAGCGGGCGCTCGGGCGCGCCGGGATCGAAGCGCGAGAGCGCCTCCTCCGCTCCGGCGCCGAGCGCCCGTGCGAGCTCCATGGGGGGGGCGTAAGGCGTATGCGGCTCGTAGAGGTGCACGAACGCGAAGAAGGGCCCGTCGTGTCTCCGCGCGATCCACGAGAGCGCGCGATCGACCGTGCGCGCGCCGTCGCGCTCGTGGATCTCGCCGAGGAAGTGCCCGTACCGGTGGCTGCGGGAGCGCGAGCCGAAGGCGAGCATGGCGCCGCGGTCGGCGAGCCAGAGCAGAGGCACCTCTTCGGCGGCGCGCGGCACGCCCGTGGACGCGGGAAGGTCCTCGTCGTAGCGCTGGAAGTGGTGGGCGAGGCCGGACGAGGCATCGGTGAGCGGCCAGGCGCTGACGAAACCGGCGGTGCGATAGCCGGCCGCGGTTAGGGTCTCGGCGACGCTCTCGACGCCGTCGCGCAGGCGCACGCCGTTGCGGACGACACCGTGGCGGATCGGGTCGAGGCCGGTGAGCAGCGTGGTGTGCGCCGGCCCGGTGATCGGCACCGGCGTCGTCGCGCGCTCGAAGGTGATCCCCTGCGCCGCGAGCCGGTCGAGCGCCGGCGTGAGGCCGAGCGGGCCACCGTAGGCGCCGAGCCGGTCGGCGCGCAGGGTGTCGACCGAGACGAGGAGCACGTTGGGCCGCGGCCGGCCGGCGTACGGCGCGGCGAGGCGCTCGCCGGCCCACTCGCGCAGGCTCGCCGTGGCGGCCCCGCCGATCCCGAGAGCGGCAACCGCCCACCAGGCGGCGCGAACCCCGCGCGCCGGCGCGTGAGTGAGGAGCCAGCCGACGGCGAAACCGGCGGCGACGCCTTCGAGCAAGGGGCCCGAGGCCAAGGCGAGGAGCTCCGGTTGCACCCACCCGGCGAGGCCGCGCAGGCGCAGCGTCCCGATCAGCACGCCGCAGGCGGCGCCCGAGGCGACGACGAGCGGGAACCCGTCTCGCCGGGCGCCGGAGGCCGCCGCGGCGCGGGCGAGCCGGGCGGCGACGAACGGGCGCAGCGCGAGCGCCACGCCGGCGGTGACGAGGGCGCAGGCGAGGGTCGAGAGCACCGTCACCACGGCGCCGTCGCGCGGCGTGACGTGGGGGAGCGAGGCGAGCGCCCGGGCGGCCTCGACGAGGCCGACCGCCGCTCCGCAGGCGAGAGCACGCCTCGTCATCGCGTCGAGTCTCCCTCACGAGCGCGCGCCTTGGCGGTGGCGAGCCGGCGGTAGTCGGCGACGAGCACGCGACGCAACGGCAGCGCGGCCGCCGCGAAACCGGCGGCGGCGAGCATGGCCGCGCCCAGGGGCGGCAGCGCGAGCGCGCGGGTCGCGGCGAGC
>DASWHY010000256.1:0-10386 GCA_036397955.1 Thermoanaerobaculia bacterium
AAGTCCGCTTCGGTCCCGACGGCTACCTCTACGTCTCGACCGGCGACGACAGCGGCACGGGGTTGATCGACCCGGAGTGCGCGGCGCAGTCGCTCGACCGGCTCGAGGGCAAGATCCTGCGCCTCGACGTCGACGCGAGCGCGGACGTGCCGCCGTATTACGGGGTGCCGGCGGACAATCCGCTGATCGGCTTCGGGCGTCCCGAGGTGTGGGCCCACGGCCTGCGCAATCCCTGGCGCTTCTCGTTCGACCGCGAGACGGGCGACCTGTGGATCGGCGACGTCGGCGAGGCGGACCGCGAGGAGGTGAACTATCAGGGCGCGGCGAGCCCCGGCGGCGAGAACTACGGCTGGAAGGTGATGGAGGGCACGGCCTGCCGCGGCGACGCGAGCGGCTGCGCCGAGCCGGTGCCCGCCTGCCACGACCTCGGCCTGACGCCGCCGCTGCTCGAGTACGCCCACCAACGAGGCTCCGGCCATTGCTCGGTCACCGGCGGCGTCGTCTACCGCGGCAGGCGGGTGCCGGACCTCTACGGCCGCTACCTCTTCGGCGATTACTGCAGCGGGACGCTGTGGGCGGCACGGCGGGAGGGCGCGGCCTGGACCGCGCAGGAGCTCGCCGTGCGCCTGCCGACGGTCGTCTCGTTCGGCGAGGACGCCGACGGTGAGGTCTACCTCACGGCCGAGGGCGCCCTCTACCGGCTGGCGGATCCCACGGCGCCGGCGCCCACCTGCGTCGCCGGCGCCAACCACCTCTGCCTCAACCGCGGCCGCTTCCGGGTGTCGATCGAATGGCGGACTCCGGCCGGCGAGACCGGCCTCGGGCGCGCGGTGCCGGGCGGCGCGGATGCCGGCTCTTTCTGGTTCTTCGGCCCCAACAATCCGGAGGTCTTCGTCAAGGTGCTCGACGCCTGCAAGCCGTCCTTGAACCGGCGTTTCTGGGTGTTCGCCGCCGGCCTGACGAACGTGGGGACGAGCCTGGTCGTGGTCGATACGGCGACCGGCGTCACGCGGCGTTATGACCGTCCGCTCGGCGTCGCCTACGAGGCGGTGATCGACACGTCGGCGTTTTCCACTTGTCCGTGACACTCGGGCGGGGTTTGCGCCTGAAGTTGGCGCCGCCGCGTAGCCGCGGCCGCCGGCGGCCGCGGCGACTGACTCTGGCGGCGTACGTGCCGGCGCGGCGCGCGACACGTCGGGCTCGGCCGCGTTCGTGAGCTCCACAACTCGCCGGAGCTTCAGGCCGTTGAAGGGCGAGCCGACGTGGAGGTCCCCCAGTACCGCGACCCTGAGTCCGTCGCACGCTTGCGGCCAGCGCGGAAGCCTGAGCGTCACATCCTGGTTACGAAGGCTCGCGGGCTCGATCCAGAAGGCCCAGAGCGCCGCCGTCCCCAAGCCTCCCAGGACCAGTAACCAGATGACGCGAAAGCTCCGTGACCTTCTCATCACCAGGAGCATACGGACGAAGTGTGGTGGCGTCGTGGCAGGATCTTGAGAATTCGGGGCGGGCGCCGCTGGGCGCGAGCTGATTCGTCCGTCAACTTCAACGACCACGCCCTGGCGGGGCGCGGTCGAAGGCGCTCCGGCGACGTCCAGGGCGGGACGCGAGGCGACGGTTACGCCGAAGGCTACTGAGCGTCTGCGACTCCCTTCCCTGGACCAGAGCGCGGCGAAGCTCCTTTCGCCAATCACCCCTGACAGCGAAGCTCGCTTCGGGAAATCCCGGAATTCCGGGTGTTTTCCCGTGGCACGTCCCTTGCTCTGGAAGCTCGCCCGAGATCGTTGGCACATCTACCGAAGATACGAAAGGAGTTCGCGATGAACGAATTGAGCGAGGAAATCTTCGAGAGCGATTACGAGTACGGCTTCGAGGGCGAGGCCGAGTACTCCGACATGGAGTACTCCGACATGGAGGCCGGTGACTACGAGGGCGAGCTCGACATGGAGTGGGGGTACGAGGGTGAGGCGAAAGCCGGTTACGGCGAGGGCGAAGGCCCCTTCTCGGAGGAACAGGAGATCGAGATGGCGGCCGAGTTGCTGTCGCTCTCCGAGGAAGCGGAGCTCGATCAGTTCCTCGGCAAGCTCATCCGGCGCGCGGGCAAGGCCGCCGGACGCTTCATCCGCTCGCCCACCGGCAAGGCCCTGGGCGGGCTCCTCCGGCAGGCCGCGAGGAAGGCCCTGCCCATCGCCGGCCGTGCCCTGGGCACTTTCGTCGGCGGTCCTGCGGGCGGCGCCATCGGCAGCAAGCTCGCCGCCGCCGGGGGCAGGCTCTTCGGCCTCGAGCTCGAGGGGATGAGCCCCGAGGACCAGGAGCTCCAGGTGGCCCGACGCTTCGTCCGCCTGGCGGGCGACGCGGCGACCAGGGCGGCCCAGGCATCGGCCGCGGTTGCCCCCCAACAGGCGGCGCGGACCGCCCTCGCGTCGGCCGCGCGCGTCCACGCGCCGGGGCTGCTGCGCCGTGGCGGCGGCCGCGTAACCGGGCGACGTCCGGGGAAGACCGGACGCTGGATGCGCCGTGGCAACAAGATCGTCCTGTTCGGAGTCTGAGCTCCTGGCTCTCGCCGTCGGTGGTCTTTCTCTTCTTCTGTTCAGCCATCTCGTTCTCCTTTTCGTTCGAAAGTCGGGTGATCTCAGGCGGCGAGGGCCTTGGGCAGCCGAGCCACGCCGCGCAAGTCGCCGAGCGCGCGCCGCAGCGCCCAATAGCGCAGGATCTCGGCCACCGTGTCGCTCTCCTGCTCGGGAGTGATCCGGCGGTCCTGCCGGGCCTGGCCGAGCACGGCGAGCACCAGGGTCGGAGCCGCCTCGCGGGAGAGGGTGCGGTCGCGGCGCCAGGCCTCGTAAAGGGTGCGCAAGCGCTCGGGCTGGCGCTCGGCGATGGGGAACGCCTGGCGCAGCGTGGCGCCGCGCAGCGCCTGCGGCCGGTGACGGACGAGGAGCCGGATGAACTTTGGCATCGTCGCCTCCAGGGCCGCGATGATCCGCCGGCGCCCGGCGTCGAGCCCTCGCCGCGGGTAGAACGACTCCCACAGCCGGTCCAGGATCTGCCATTGCGCATCGGGATAGAGGAAGCTGCCCACGGCCGTCGACAGCTTGACCCGCACCCACGGGAAGGGGTGGGGATCGTCGACCTGGATGCGGAAAACGAAGGCCCGCGGCAGCGAGACCACCTGCATCAGGCCCTGGGTGGCGGCGACGCCGAGCTTGGCCACCGACCAGAAGTCGGCGACGATCTCGGAGATCCACCGCTCCCAGAGCTGCCAGGCGGTCCGTTCGTCCTCCGCGGCCCAGCGCTGGCGGGCTTCGAGAGCGGCGCGCAGCGACTCGATGAGCTGGAGCAGGGCAGCGCCCTGATGGCCCACCTCGTGGACCAGCGAGGAGGCGATGCCGCTGCCCACCATCCGCTCCCGCGGTACCCGGATGATCGCCACCGGGTTCTCGCCGCCCCCGGGCAGGCGGGTACGGGCGCGGCGGATGGCGGCGCCGTGGCCGCGGTCGAGATAGGTGACGACGGGCGGCGGATCGTAAAACCGGCTGGCGAGCGCGATCGCGTCCTCGGCCGCCACGTCGAGCCCGCCGAGCCAGACGCCGTTGTCGACCTCGCCGCGCAGCGTGAGGGCGTCGGCGAAGATGTCGAATTGGGTGAGGCCGGCGTTGAACCGGAGCTTGAGGAAGGCGAAGCGCCGCTGGGCCTCGGCCGGCGTCGAGCCTCGCCCCTGGGGGCCCTTCAGCCAGCGCAGGTAGCCGCGCACCTGCGCCCGCAGCGCCCGCCGTCCCCGGATCAGGTGGTGCTCGATGGCCTGGGCCGCCGCGGCGGAGACGCCCGCCGCAGGCACGCTCGGCATGGTGAGCGCGAACGGCTTGACCCGGCCCAGACGCGTCAGCAGCGCCCGCGCCTCCAGCGCCAGAGTCTCGCCGACCGAAGGGGGAAGCGCCATGGCTCAGGCTCCGAGCAGGACGATCTTGCGGCCGCGACGGATCCAGCGGCCGGCGTGAGGACGGGCGCCGCCCCCGCCGCAACGGCGGCGGCGACGAGTGTCAGAAGGTCTGCGTCCAGGGCGCCTCGGCGCCCTCGAGGCCGGGCACACCGCCGGCCCCGCCGGTGAGCGTCGAGCCGACCGGTCCGATCAAGGTCGAGCCCACGGGTCCGTTCAAGGTCGCCCTGCAGCGCTCGACGGTCAATCCCACGCTCGACCAGGCGCTCTGGGTGGCGATCCGCCACAGCACCAACGCGATGGGCTTCAACCAGTACGAGGCCTTCATCGAACGCCTGCTCTGCGGCGACAAAGACGTCGCTGAGAGGGCGACGTGGGTACGCGATGAGCGCAACAAGCTGCTGCAGAACCGTCGCCTCTACCAAGGCGTCGACGCCTACAAGCTGCTCAAGGCGGCGACCGAAACCTTTCTGGTCTTGAGATGCGGCGTCCGCCTGCCCGCGAGCCAAGGCGCCTTCAACGCGGTCAAGGACGAGGAGGAGAGCCGGCTCGGCCAGTCCGACCTCACGCTCGAGGTCCTCAAGGACAAGCTGGCGCAGTACGTAGATACGGGTGGGTTGCCATACCTCGATCGGGTCCTCGAAGACCTCCTCACCCCGGGCACGAAGATCCCGCAGTCGCCCTTCTGTCCCACTCTGGTCACGGGAAAGCCGTTCGATCCCTGTCTGCTCGAGCTGATCTGGTCCTACTGGCACGAAGAGGGCATGCTCGTCCAGGCGATCAACGCCCTCAGCGTGCGGTTTCAGAACAAGCGGCTCGCGGGCGACGGGAACCCGCTCGCGAACCTGGAGCTCCACCCGCTGCGGCCGCTGTCGAACCTGCTCTGGGGTTACGTCCAGGACGAGCCCTTCCGCCTCACGGTGGCGCGCCGGACCTACGAGTACAGCCACCACTACGGGCTCAACCTGATCGGCAAGGCGGTGCCGGCGCTGCGGCCGGCCGACAACCGGTCGAAGTTCCTGGAGGCCTTCCACAGCTTGCTCCACCAGGTCTCGGTCTTCTACAAGGAAGACGCCGACACCACGGTCATCGCCAACGGCTTTCCCCTCCTGAACGGCTTGAAGGAGGTCCACATGCTGCTGGCCGAGGGGGCGCACAACCAGTTCGGCGACCTGCCGTGGACGGCGCGGGTGGAGATGCTCATCCAGCAGTGGCTGCTGTCGCGGCGCGAGACGCTGGAGTTCCTGCGCGGACGCGCCATGTTCCCGTACAAGGAGCCGTGGATGGGTCCGGTGGACACGCTGCGGCGTCTGCTCGGCTGGGGCGATACGCCAGTAACCCACTTCCGGGACCTGGGGTCGTTCGGCGAGCAGATCCTGCTCTCGATCCGCTACGGCGACTGGGTCAACGTCGACAACGAGGACTTCGCCAAGAACTGGGCGCGGTACTGGAAGGCGGAGATCCAGGGTTACGTCCACGCCTACCGGGCGGCGACCGGGGTCGACGTGACCTCGGCCAACGCCGCTCGACCGGCCGTCAACGCGACTCTGCCGGCCGTCCTGCTGCAGCGGCGGCTGGCGCAGCAGGGTGCGCGGTGAACGGGGCCGCCGGTGGCCGGCTTCACCTCGGCGCTCTACCTCGGTCTGGCGCACGCCTCGGGGCAGTTGCGGCCCTGGCGCCAGCTCACGGCGGGCGCGCCGGCGGCGCTCGTGCCGCCGGCGGGGTCCCGGTCGGTGACCCGTCATCTGGCGTCGCTCCTGAGGGTGGAGACCGCCACCCTGGGGGTCTCCACCCTGCACCTCTTCTGGGATCTCGGCGGCCAGCTCCGGCGCCGGCCGGTTCGCATCGTGGCCGACGAGCACCTCTATCCCGTGGGACGGTGGGGGATCGAGCGGGCGGCGGCGGCCAGCGTACCGGCGGCGCTCTTTGCCCACCACGACGCCTGGGCGCTCGCCCGCGCGCTGGAGAAGGGCCGGGCCCTGCCACCCCTGGTGGTGACGGACGGCCTGTGCCCGGACTGCGGCCGGGTGCCGCCGCTCGACCGCTACCTGGCGCTCGTCGAGGAGCACGGCGGCTGGCTGCTGGTGGACGACTCGCAGGCCCTCGGCCTGCTCGGCCGCGATCCGGCGCTGGAGGCGCCCTATGGGTGGGGCGGCGGCGGCTCGCCGGCCTTCCTGGGGGTCGCGTCGCCTCGGCTCGTCCTTCTCTCCTCGCTCGCCAAGAGCTTCGGCGTGCCGCTGGCGACGCTGGCGGGCGCCGCGGCGATCGTCCGCTGGTTCGAGCGGGAAAGCGAGACGCGCGTCTACTCGAGCCCGCCGTCGGTGGCGGCGTGCCGCGCCGCCGAGGCGGCGCTCGGTGCCAACCGCGAGCATGGCGACGGGCTGCGGGCGCGGCTCGCCGAGCGGGTCCGGCGGTTTCGGGCGGGGCTCGCGGGCGTCGGCCTCGCCGCCGCCGGCGGCATCTCGCCGGTGCAGAACCTGGAGGTGCCGGCCGGGACCGATCCCGCCGTGCTCTGGCGGCGGCTGCGGGCCGCCGGCGTCCACGCCGTCCTGCGCCAGGGACGGTGTCGGCCCGGGCCTCTTCTCACCTTCCTCCTGCGCGCCGACCATGCGCCGGAGGAGATCGACCGGGCGGTGGGCGCCTTGGCCCGGACCCTCCGGCGATTCGCGATCTTCGCCGGCTGATCTCGATACAGCCGAGTCCCAAACGACAACACCCAGGGAGGTGAAACATGGCTTGCGCACAGTGCAGAGAAGCTCTCGCCCGCCAGTCCTCGTGGGAGCTCGAATCCGCGCGGACGATCGGCGACCTCGACCTCGAGGAGGAGCACGGCTTCGCGGAAGAGTTTGAAGGGGAAACGGGCCGCCGGATCGGCGACCTCGACCTCGAAGAGCCGTACGCGCTCGAAGCGGAGCGGGAATCGGAGATCATCCCGCCGCGGGATACCCGCGTCTTCGTCACGACGACGACCGCCGCCCCCTTCCGGTACATCTGCAACTTCGAGTACGACCTGCCCGGAATCGGCCGGCGATCGATCTGTACGGGCACGCTGATCGGTCCCCGCACCGTGCTCACGGCGGGCCACTGCCTGGCGGGGCTCGATCCCAGGCGCATGCGCGTGATTCCAGGACGCAACGGCAGGCTGGAGCCGCTGCCGGCCACCCAGGCCGTCCGCTTCATTCTCGCTCCCGGGTTCCGCTCCAGCTCGCCGACCGACTATGGGATCATTCATCTCGCCCATCCGATCGGCGCCAGGGTCGGGTATTGGACGCTCGCGACCCGGCGCAACCCCGGAGACTCGGTCGGCACCAGCATCTCCTCGGGGACCTTGCCGCTGCCCGCCGGCCGGCTGAAGGTCAACCTGTCCGGCTATCCGGCCGACAAGCCGAGCGGCACGACTTACTTCTGCCGCGATCCGCGGCGGCCGCTCAACCGCTGTCGGCACAGCCTGCTCGGCGACCGGCGCCGCGGCGTCCTGTGCGGCACCTATCAGTACCGTGCCTACGACCTCACCGTGCGCCTCGCCGGCGGCGTGCTCCACTACCTCAACGACACCTGCCCCGGTCACAGCGGCAGCCCGGTCTGGGTGCGCCGTTCGCCCGACATGGGTGGGCGGGTGCTCGTGGGCATCCACGTGGCGGGCGACGATCCGAGTACTACCGGCAAGGCCAATCGGGCGGTGTTCATCACCAGCATGGTGCGCTCGTTCATCGCGGCCAACATCCGGTGACCTCGTCGCGGGTCTCGGCCCGAGCGCCGCCATGACGCCAGGAGCAAGGGCCATGATCATCGACTGCCACTGCCACGCGGGGAAGGGCGACGGCCTGACCGGCCCCTGGGACACGAACGCTCCCCTGGACGGCTACCTGCGCTGGGCGGACGCCGCGAAGATCGACCGCACCGTCCTCTTCGCGGCCTTCCATTCCGACTACCGCGCGGCGAACCGCGAGGTGGCGCGCATCGTCCGCGGCCGGCCGGACCGCTTCTACGGCTTCGCCTTCGTCCATCCGGCGCGCGACCGCGGGCGGGTCGCGCTGATGGTGCGCGAGGCGGTGGAGCAGCACGGCTTCCGGGGCATCAAGGTCCACCGCCACGACGCCCGCATCACGCGCGAGATCTGCGAGGCGGCGCGGGCCTACACTCTGCCCGTGCTCTACGACGTGATGGGAGAAGTCTCCGCGGTCGAGCTGATCGCCACCGAGTACCCGGACATCGACTTTATCATCCCGCACCTGGGGAGCTTCGCCGACGACTGGCGGGCCCAGCTCGCGCTGATCGACCACCTGGTGCGCCACCCCAACGTCTACGCCGACACCTCGGGAGTGCGCCGCTTCGACATCCTGGAACAGGCGGTGAAGAGGGCCGGGGCGCGCAAGGTCCTCTTCGGCTCCGACGGCCCGTGGCTCCACCCCGGCGTGGAGCTCGCCAAGGTGCGGGCCCTGCGGCTGGCGCCGCAGGGCGAGAGGAAGGTCCTGGCCGGCAACCTGCTGCGGCTCATGCGTCCGATCGGCGGCGCCGGCGCCAGGGCCGCGCGCCCGGCCGCCGTCGCGGCCGGCCTGCCCGCCGCCGAAGCCAGCGATCCCTGGTCCGGCGACCCTTTCGGGGTCTGACCTAATCCGACTCCCGCCGGCGCGCCGCCCGGCGCATCTGGAGTGCGCGGTCGGTGACTCCCAGCCGCTCGGCGGCGCGGCGGACGTTGCCCCGCGCCTGTTCGAGGGCGAGGCGGACGGCCGCTTCGGTCGCGGCGTTGCCGGTTTCCTTCAAGCCCATGCCGGAGGCCAGGGCCAGGCGGACCGCGCCGTCGAAGCCGTCACCCGCGCAGGGCCGCTCCCACTCTCCTGCGCGCGGCCGCTCCTCCTCGGGCACGTCGCCGATGGTGATCGGTCCCCCGCCGACGTGGCGGTGGGCGATGCGGCCCACGAGCTGGCGCAAGTCGCGCACGTTGCCCGGGTAGTCGCGGGAGAGCAGGAGGTCCATGACAGCGGTATCCACGTCCAGGGCCGCCGCGCCGAAGTGCTCGGCGAGGAAGTGGCGCACCAGCGACGGGATGTCCTCGCGGCGCTCGCGCAGCGGCGGCAGCCGGCAGGTCCAAGCCGCGATGCGGTAGTAGAAGTCGCGGCGGAACCGGCCCTCCTCGAGCTCGCCCACGAGGACGCGATGGCTGGCGCAGACGAGCCGGAAACGCGTCTTGCACCACTCGTTGCTCCCCACGCGCTTGTAGGTGCCCTCCTGGATCACCCGCAGCAGCTCGGCCTGCAAGCGCAGCGGCAGCTCTCCGACCTCGTCGAGGAACAGCGTGCCGCCGTCGGCCAGGGCGAAGGCGCCGTCGCGCGTGGCCACCGCGCCGGTGAAGGAGCCGCGCTCGTGACCGAAGAACTCGCTGCCCGAGAGCTCGGGCACGATCGTGGCGCAGTCGAGCACGATCAGGTCACGTTTGTCCTGGCGGGCGTCGAGGGTGTGGATGAGGCGGGCGACCAGCTCCTTGCCGGTGCCGCTCTCGCCGCCCAACAAGATCGACGAGTCGCCGAAACGGGCGACCTCGACGACCCGCCGCAGGGTGGAGCGCCACGCCAGGCTGTGGCCGATCAGGTTCCTCGTGACCACGGCCGAGCGCACGAGCTCGTCGACCTTCTGCCAGCGGCCGAAGCGGGCGGCGATGACCTCGGCGGTCGCGGGCAGGTCTGCCCACAGCAACACGTCCGAGGCGCCGGCGTCGAGGAGCTGCCAGCCGACGCTGCGGGTGAGGGCGTCGCGGCTGGTGCCCACGGCGAGCAACCGTTCCTCGCCGTTGCGGCTGTGCTGCCGGATCCAGTCCGTCAGCTCCGCGGTGCAGCCGTCGAACAACAGCAGGCCGGGTCCGGAGGGCGACTGCGCCGCTTGGCGATGCGGCCGGCAGTCGAGCCCCCACCGTGTCAGCTCGTCGACGAGGCCCGCCGCCGGGAACTCTGCCCTCGAGCTGAGGGAATGCCACCAGACCGAAAATCGCTCTCTGGACATCACACCAAGCGAGAAGTCCGCCCTCCGATGGGTAGAATGACCCAGATTAGCTTGGGCTACAATCCTAACACAGACGTCTCGGAAATTACACAACCTGCTGAGGGTAAAGAGCTTGCAGGCAGTCTGATCTTCGAGCCCGCAGGGCGACAGCCGGTAGCCGGGGATTTTAATCCCCGGCGGCGGTCGGCGCCAGGAGCCGGGGGTTGAAACCCCCGGCTACCGGCTGCCGCCCTGCGGGCTAGAGAACGTTGGCGAGCGAAGCTCGCTAAGTTCGAAGGGACGAAGAGGCGGCTGCTGTTACCTCAGGGGCCGCTGCTCAGGCGGCCAGAGCCCTGCAGAGGCTGGGCTACGAGTTCGACCGTCAGGAAGGGAGTCACATGATCCTGCGCCAAGTACATCCTCTTCACAGGCGTTTGGTGGTGCCCGATCACAAGGAGCTACCCAAGGGCACGCTGCGA
>DASWHY010000257.1:0-1943 GCA_036397955.1 Thermoanaerobaculia bacterium
ACTTCGTAGCCGCCGAGGCGCTGCCGGCCGGCACCTGGACGGTGCGGATCTACGGGCTCGACATGTCCAACCTCAACTTCTGGTTCGCGGACACCTGCTCGACGACCGGGTCGGGCGTCGCCTTCTGCCCGGAGCCCGCCGTCCTGCTGCTCGGAGACACCGTCTGGTTCGACACCGACGGCGACGGCGTCCAGGACCCCGGCGAGGGGGGGATCGCCGGCGTGGTGCTCGAGCTCTTGACCGACATCGGCTCGCCTCCGATCGAGACCGTGACGACCGGCGACACTTCGGCCCCCAACTGGGCCGCTTGCGTGGCCGCCAACACCGGTCTCGACGAGCAGGGGCTGTACTGCTTCGGCACCGACGACCCGGGCACCTACATCGTGCACGTCGCCGCCAGCAACTTCGCGCCCGGCGGGGCGCTGGCGGGGATGACCTCCACGACCGGGGGCGAGACGCAGACCGACACCCTGGCCGACACCAATGTCCTCACCTACGACTTTGGCTACCTGCGCACCGAGGGGCCGGGCACCGGCACCCCCGGCTACTGGAAGAACCACCCCGAGGCCTGGCCGGTGCCGACGATCACCATCGGCGGCATCCTCTACACCAAGGAAGAGGCCATCGCCGTCATGCAAAGCGCCACCAAGAGCGACAAGACCTACAACATGTTCGAGCAGCTCGTCGCGGCCAAGCTCAACGTCCTCGCCGGCAACGACGCGAGCTGCATCAACGCCACGATCCTGGCGGCCGACCTGTGGATGGCGACCTACGGCCCGGCCGGCTCGGGCGTCAAGGCGAGCAGCGCCGCGTGGGCGATCGGCGAGCCGCTGGCGACGACCCTCGACAGGTACAACAATGGCCAGCTCTGCGCTCCGCCTCGAGGGTGACCGCCCCCGGTTGAGCGCCGTCTGCGGCATGGTCAGCTTCGCGGGGGCGCCGGTCGCCGCCGCGGTGCTCGACCGCATGCTGGGGATGGACTGCATGGGCCGGGCGGCGGTGCGGACGGAGACGGCGGAGGGCGCGGCCTTCGCCACGCTCGCGCCCGCCGGCCCGGCCGCCAGGCGCGGCCCCGGAGCGGTCCTCCTCGCCGCCGACGCCCGCCTCGACAACCGCGAGGAGCTCCTCCACGCCCTCGGTCTCACCGCCGCCGCGACCAGCGACGAGCGGCTGATGGCCGCGGCCTACGAGCGCTGGGGCGAGCAGTGGCATCGCCACCTGCGCGGCGCCTACGCTGCGGCGGTCTACGACCGCGCGTCCCGCAAGCTCCTCCTGCTGCGCGACCGCAGCGGCGAGCGCGGCCTCTACTGGTGCGACACCGGCGAGGGCTTCCTGTTCGCCTCCGAGCCGGCGCAGTTGGTCGCCTCCGGCCGGATCGGCGGCGAGCCGCACCGGGCGCGCCTCCTCGCCTATCTCCTCGGCGCGCCGGCCGAGCCCACCTGGAGCTACTTCGCGCGCGTGCACCGGGTCCCCGAGGGTTGCCAGGTGCGGGTGACCGCGGAGCGGATCGAGCTCGACCGCTACTGGGACTGGACGACCGTCGATGCCGCGAGCTGGAACGGCGCGGACGCGGCGCCGGAGCTCGCCCACCGGCTCGGGGAGGCAGTGGAGCGCCGGCTCGCCCGGCAAGGCGAGACCGGCGTGCTCCTCTCCGGCGGTCTCGATTCGACGAGCATCGCGGCGCAGGCCGCCGGCGCCCTCGAGCGGCGCGGGCGGCAGCTCTACGCCTTCACCTGGACCTCGCCGAGCGGCGACGGGATCGACGAGACGCCGCTCAGCCGGACCCTCATCCGGAGCCGCGGCAACGTGGTGGAGCACTCCGTGGAGGCGGACGCACTCTGGCCGCTCAGCCGTTACCCGGAGGCCTACGCCGACCCGAGCGACCCCGAGACCAACGCCTTCCCCGACCTCCTGCTGACGACGCTCGAGGCCGCCCGGCAGGA